>JAQWCT010000056.1 GCA_028705785.1 Sulfurospirillaceae bacterium
CATCATCACACGATTTAAGCGAATGGATGGTTTTAAAACCCTCTGGCAGCCTGGTATGGATCATGCAGGAATTGCGACTCAAAATGTGGTTGAAAAACAACTTTTGGCACAAGGTATTAAAAAAGAAGAGTTGGGGCGTGAAAAATTCTTAGAAAAAGTCTGGGAATGGAAAGCCTATAGTGGCGGACAAATCTTCAATCAAATGCGTAAACTTGGAACCTCACCTGCGTGGAGTAGAGAGCGCTTTACGATGGATGAAGGACTCAAACACTCTGTTAAAAAAGCTTTTGTCAAATACTACAATGAAGGTTTAATCGTCCGTGGAAACTACATGGTCAACTGGTGTACCCATGATGGAGCGCTCAGTGACATTGAAGTCGAATTTGAAGCTAATAAAGGCAAATTGTACCATCTCAAATACTTTTTAAAAGACTCAAATGATTTTTTAATCGTAGCAACAACCAGACCAGAAACTTACTTTGGCGATACCGCCGTCATGGTTCATCCCGATGATGAACGATATCAGCATTTACTCGGTAAAAAAGTTGTTTTACCTCTTATTGGTCGTGAAATTACCATTATCGCGGATGAACATGTCGATATGAGTTTTGGAACGGGTTGCGTTAAAGTGACTCCTGCGCATGACATCAACGACTACGAAGTTGGTAAGCGACATGATTTAGAGTTTATTACTATCTTTGATGAGAGTGGAATTCTTAATGACTACTGTGGTGAATTTAAAGGAATGGAGCGATTAGAATCACGAAATTCCATCGTAGCAAAACTTGAAGCCACAGGCTTTGTCGATAAAATTGAAGATTATGAAAATCAAGTAGGTCACTGCTACCGTTGTAAAAATGTGGTTGAACCTTATATCTCAAAACAATGGTTTGTTAAAAAAGAAATTGCTGAGGGGGCTATCGCTAAAGTCAATGCACATTTAGCAGAATTCTACCCAAGCCATTGGCTCAACTCATACAACGCATGGATGAAAGAGCTTCGTGATTGGTGTATCTCTCGCCAACTGTGGTGGGGTCATCAAATTCCTGTTTTTTACTGTGATGCGTGTGGACATGAGTGGGCGAGTGAAAAAGAGAGTGAGCATGAATGTCCTACATGTAAAGCTTCTACGATACATCAAGACCCTGATGTACTCGACACTTGGTTTAGTTCAGGTCTTTGGCCTTTTTCAACACTGGGTTGGGAAAATGGCGAAGCTTACAAGGGCGAAAAATGGAATGAGAGTGATTTAAAAGATTTTTACCCGAATACCTTACTCATTACAGGTTTTGATATTCTTTTCTTCTGGGTTGCGAGAATGATGTTCTCAGGAGAGCATACTTTAGGAGAACTACCGTTTAAAGACATTTATCTCCATGCGCTCGTCAAAGATGAAAATGGTCAAAAAATGAGTAAATCCAAAGGCAATGTTATCGACCCACTCGATACGATAGAACAATACAGTGCCGATACTTTGCGTTTTACACTAGCGATTTTAGCCGTTCAAGGTCGTGACATCAAACTGAGTGGTGAAAAACTAGAGCAAATCCGTAACTTTACCAACAAACTTTATAATGCCTCACGATTTTTACTGATGAATGCCACCTCTTTTGAGGATTTAGAAAACATCGAGATAAAAACACCTCTTGGTCTTTATATGAAAAGCCGTTTGGCAGTTGCAACAGAAGAAGTCAGAGCGCACTTTAGTGATTATCGCTTTAACGATGCAGCAACCACACTTTATCGTTTCTTGTGGGGTGAGTTTTGTGACTGGGGTATTGAGCTTTCTAAAGCGGATAAAAGTAGCGTTGCAGAGCTTGGCGCTATCTTTAAAGAAGCGATGAAACTAATCCACCCTTTTATGCCTTTTATCTCTGAATTTTTGTATCAAGAGCTTTCAGATAAAACGCTCGAAGAGAACGAATCCATCATGGTAAAACGCTATCCTCATTCGCTCGAACAAGATGAGAAAATAGAAAAAACCTTTGAACTCGTCATCGAAGCCATCGTTGGTATAAGGCGAGCAAAAGCCAATATTGACCTTGGTAATAAAAAGATAGAACATGCTTTTATCAAAGTACCTGATGCAAAAGCCTTGCAAGAAACACTTAAATACATCAGTTTATTGGCAAAAGTTGAAAATATCGACTTTACAGAAACCAAAATTGCCAACTCGGCAACCGATGTCGGCGATAATATTGAAGTGTTTATTCCCCTTGATGGCGTGGATTTAACACCTATTATAGAGCGACTTAACAATCAAAAAATAAAACTTGAAAAAGAGATTCAAAAATTAAGTGGTATGCTATCCAACGAGCGCTTTGTCGCAAATGCCCCAAAAGAGGTTATTGCTGAAAATCAAAAAGGCTTGGATGATGCTAAAGCTAAAATGGGAAAAATTGAAGCAGAATTACAGACTTTAGGATGTTAATGTTCCAAAGCACAAAATTTTAGGTCTTTTCAAAAATTTATAACCTATAATAAAATAAATTACATCAAGGAGATTTTATGCGTCTATTTTCGATTTTTGTCGCTTTTTGTCTTGGCTTTGCAACACTTGCAAATGCTGCAGCCGAAAAAGTTTATACTTTAACACTTGCCACCACATGGGCGGAACAAGTACCATTTCTAGGAACTGCGCCGACAACTTTAGCTCAAATGGTTGATACGATGTCTAATGGTCGTCTTAAAATCAAAGTGGATTCCCCTAACAAGCACAAAGCACCTTTTGGTGTTATGGATATGGTAAAAGCAGGTCAATATGACTTAGCGTACACCGCTTCGTACTACTACAAAGGTAAAGATTATAAACTCGTTTTCTTCACCACTGTCCCTTTTGGTATGCTCATTTCAGAACAATATGCTTGGTATAATTATGGTGGTGGTAAAGAACTTGCCGCTAAAGTATATGGTGAACATGGTCTTATTTCTTATCCTATGGGAACGACAGGTATACAAATGGGTGGATGGTTCAAAAAAGAGATTAAATCACTTAATGACTTAAAAGGCCTCAAATTCCGTATTCCTGGTCAAGGTGGAGAAGTTATGGCTAAAATTGGTGTTAATGCGATGAGTACACCTCCAGGTGAACTTTACACTGCACTTGAGCGCAATACGATTGATGCCGTTGAATGGATTTCTCCTGTATTTGACTTTGCAATGGGCTTTCATAAACTCGCCAACTACTACTATACAGGATGGCAAGAGCCTGCAAGTGAAATTCAATTACTTGCCAATAAGAAAAAAATTGATGCATTACCAGAAGACCTTAAAGCTATTTTAGAGGTTGCCATCAGCCATGTTGGAGCACAACTCATGATGCAAGCAACCAATGCAAATGCTGATGCGTGGGCAAATATTGCGACAAACTTCCCTAATGTTAAAGTTCAACAATTTCCATCCGATGTTATGGCGGCTTTGAAAAAAGCAGCTATTGAGATAGAAGATGAACAAGCAGCAAAAGATCCTGTATTTAAAGAAATATTGGAATCTCAAAGAGCTTACTTAGCGAAAGTTCGTCCTTGGACTATCATGGGTGAGTATGGATATCTTAAGCAGTTAGAAAAATAATCATTTCGCTAAGAGGCTTTACATGTAAGGCCTCTTAGCATGTCTTTTTTTTATGCCTTTGGTCGAAAAGGCTTTATAATTTCTTCATGACACTCAATAAATGGACCCTCTAGCAAATCAATACAATATGGCACAGCAGGAAAAACTGCATCTAAACACTCTTTAATAGACTTTGGTTTTCCAGGAAGATTGATAATAAGCGCTTTTCCACGAATTCCTGCAGTTTGTCTTGATAAAATAGCAGTTGGAACATATTTAAGACTCACTTGTCGCATTAATTCACCAAAGCCGGGCATCATTTTTTCACATACTGCTTCAGTCGCTTCAGGTGTCACATCTCTTAGCGCTGGACCTGTGCCGCCAGTAGTGACAATCAAACAACAGCCTTGCATATCTGCCATATCCTTTAATGCTTCTTCAATGATAGGTTGTTCATCAGGAATAACCTCGTAAACACTTTCCCATTCACTTTTAATGTACTCACCTAAAACCGAAAGGATAGCTTTACCCGATAAATCCTCATAAATCCCCGCACTTGCTCGATCTGAAACTGTTAAAATACCTATTTTTGCTTTCATCTATTTTTTTGCTCCAATTTAAATTCTAATAATGAAGAAATAGCCCTTGTATAAGGAGCATCTAAACCACCCTGTTCACTTGAACGCAAAACGACACCACAAATCTCCTCTATTTCTAACGCTCTTCCATGTTCAACATCCACCAACATCGATGGCTTAATAGACTCAAAACCTAAAATCAGTGCATACATAGCATCAATATCTTCTTTTGAAATGTTTACATGTAAAGATTGAGCAGCTTTTGCGGTTTCCAACATCAAACCATAAACCACCTTTGAAAGTTTTGGATGGTGCAATAACACACCCGTTTTTTCACCCAATAACGCACACAAAGCATTCACACCATTGTTAATAATCAGTTTTTTCCACAATTCTTTGCGAATATCATGTGTAATCTCTAAGGGAATTGAAGCTTTTAAAAACACTTCTGATAGCTTTTCTAAAAATTCTTTTGCCTTTTGGTTGTCATCAAGAAGTCCTACAATTGTCTCTGAACAACCTACCGCTTCAACAACACCATTTTCAACCACATGCGCACCTACTTTACGCGTCAATCCACCGATAACAAAATTTTTATCGATAAACGCACATAAAATATCTTCATTTTCAACACCATTTTGCAACGATATGCAATACGGTATTGCATGCACATCTTGCTTGAACCATTGTGCAAGATTTTGTGCTATTTCTTTTGTAGCTGTCGACTTTGCAGCAATTAAAATAGCATCAATACTACCCATATCCCTTTGCATCAGTCCTTGCATGTCTGTAGCATCAACAGCCTTAAAAAATGAAAAATCTGGATGTCTTAGTTCAAGCCCACGAGACTTTAATGCACTAAGATGTTGACCCCGAGCAACAAAAATAACTTCATGTCCGCCGTCCAATAAACGAGCACCATAATAACATCCGATGCCACCAGCACCTAAAATAACAAACTTCATTTTTAATGTTTAAGTCGTTCTAGAACAGAGGCTTCATGCGCCCCAAGTCCCTCAGTATGCGCTAAAAGTGCGCACGCTTCACCAATCTCTTCGATGCCTTTTTTACTCATGCTGATAATAGAAGAGCGTTTTAAAAAGTTTTCAACGCCAAGTGGTGAATAAAATTTTGCTGTTCCCCCCGTTGGAAGCGTGTGATTAGGACCAGCTACATAATCCCCAATAGGTTCAGGCGTGTAAGAGCCCATAAAAATTGCGCCTGCATGACGAATATGAGGCAGTAAGTCAAAAGGATGCGCTGTCATAATTTCTAGGTGTTCTGGGGCTATTTGATTCATGAGACTTATGGCTTCATCCATATCTTTAGTCACGATAATTGCCCCTCGCTCTCTAATTGAAACCTCCGCAATAGCTTTGCGCTCCAACTTTTCAAGCCAAACAAAAACCTCTTCACGCGTCTTTTGAGCAATTTCTAATGAGGGTGTAATCAAAATAGAACTTGCCATTTCATCATGTTCGGCTTGAGAGAGTAAGTCTATCGCTAAAAAGTTAGGATTACTTGAACTATCCGCAAGAATACCTATCTCACTAGGGCCTGCAATCATGTCGATATTAACCTCTCCAAAGACGAGTTTTTTAGCTGTTGCCACAAAGATATTTCCCGGCCCTGTGATAACATCGACCTTTGGGATACTCTGTGTTCCATACGCCATCGCAGCTATCGCACTTGCACCTCCCACTTTATAAGCTTTTTGAATGCCACAAAGGTGCATAGCCGCCAATAAAAGAGGATTAAGTTCGTTATTGGGAGAAGGTGTACATACGACGATTTCTTTGACGCCTGCAACAATAGCAGGTATAGCATTCATCAATAAACTACTGGGATAAGCTGCTTTCCCACCAGGGATATAAAGTCCCGCGCGATCAACTGGAGTGACTTTTTGTCCTAAAACCGTGCCATTATCTTCAAAATCTAACCAAGATTTAGGAAGTAATTTTTCGTGGTAAGAGCGGATACGGTCATAAGCTAATTGAAGTGCATCTTTGAGTTTTGGATTGAGCGCATCATACGCTTTTTTCATTTCGTCTGTGCAAACTTCAAGGTTTTTATCTTCACCTACATGCCATTTATCAAATTTCTCGATATGTTCTTTTAACGCATTATTGCCACTGGATTTAATGTCAGCGATGATGGTCGAGACGATTTTGGAAACATTGTCCATATCCATCTGCCCTCGCTTGAGCAGTTCGTTAAACTGTGTTTGAAAATTTTCATCTGTAGTTTTTAAAATTAACATTATTTGTCCTCTTGAAAAGTTCTTAATTATAGCATATTTGTTTTTCGCTTGTATCGCTCAATCATGGAGATATTGCCTAAAATTCCGCCTTGATGAATATAAATCGGTGTACCCACTAAAGAGTCTATATGCTCTAAAAAAACACTCCAACCTACTGGATCATACATCAAATCGAACTCAATCCCCATTTTTTCCTTAATTTCCTGCCATAATACATATAATTTTACATATAATTTACCATAATGGTACTTCTGAGTTCCTTTGAGGATAGTCGGAAATGGACCATTTTGAGAGAGTAGTTCAAACTGCTTTTGCAAATAAACTTCATCTCCCACACAGCTACATGTAAAGACTTTAAAGGGAAGATATTTTTGTAAAAAAAGAGCTGTTGTTCCTGTGCCTGAGGGCAAAAAGAGATAAGGGTTTTGAATATTGGCTTTTTGTATATCCGCCATAAGTTCATCTGCCAATATCTTAATGCCCACTTGCGCTTCGCTTTGTCTTCCACCCTCTTCTACATGTAAAGAATATTCATCTACCACACTTAGAGAGTCTTTTTGTTTTTGTTTTGATTCCATTACTTTCATACGATTTTATAATGCATATTTGTAGTTTCCGATTGGATTGACTTTTAAAAATTCAGGGATATGGTCGCAAAAATAGATAAACTCCCACCCTTTAATTTGGGCAAGTACACTCAGTGAATACATCGCATTGGACTGATTTGAACCATAGCTTATGATGCGTTTAATGTGAGGAAAATCATGCGTTAAGAAGTAGTAAAACTTTCTAGCTTTATTACCCGAAAAATGAGGGTCAAGAAGATCATCTCGCTTAATATAAATTGCTTTATTGTTGAAAAAGTGTTTTTGGAAAGGAGAGTGTGTAAAATTCATTACATGCAAGAGCCTATCTCTAGGCTCTTTTAAGTGTTAGTTTCGATTCATACAGTTAAGATCACTATAGGCTTGAAGAAGTCTAGCTTTGACTTCCTCTTCACCAGCTCTTAACCATTTGCGTGGATCGTAGTACTTTTTATTAGGTTTGTCTTCGCCCTCAGGATTGCCGATTTGACCTTGAAGATAAGGAGTGTACTTTTCAACATAGCCTTTGACGCCATCCCAAAAAGCCCACTGTGTATCGGTATCGATATTCATCTTTATGACACCATACCCCACAGCTTCTCTAATATCTTTTAATTCACTACCGCTACCACCGTGAAAAACAAAATTGACAGGTTTGGAAGCAGTTTTAAATTTTTCTTCAATATATTTTTGTGAATTGTCCAAAATTTTTGGTGTCAAATGCACATTACCTGGTTTATAAACACCATGAACATTGCCAAAAGAAGCCGCTATCGTAAAGTTTGGACTAACTTTTAAAAGCTCTTCATACGCATACGCTACATCTTTAGGCTGGGTATAAAGGTCTGAATTATCCATATGTGTATTATCTACACCGTCTTCTTCACCACCGGTGCATCCAAGCTCTATTTCAAGCGTCATACCTATCTTACTCATGCGTTTAAGATATGCAACACAAGTCTCTACATTTTCGACCAATGACTCTTCGGAAAGGTCAAGCATATGAGAACTGTAAAGCGGTTTACCCGTTTTAGCAAAATGGTCTTCACTTGCACCCAAAAGGGCGTCTATCCACGGCAACAGTTTGCGCGCCGCATGGTCTGTGTGAAGAATCACAACAATACCATACGCTTGCGCCAAAGTATGTACATGTAAAGCACCACTAATGGCACCAAGCACCCCTGCTTGAAGACCATTGAGGGCTTTACCCGCATAAAATTCAGCTCCACCGTTTGAAAACTGAACAATGATAGGTGAATTCGCAGTTTTTGCAGCTTCAAGAACAGCATTGAGCGAGTTACTTCCAACAACATTCACTGCAGGCAAAGCAAACTGATTTGCTTTGGCGATAGCAAAAATCTTTTGTACATCATCACCACTTGCCACGCCAGGCTTTACAAAATCAAAAATCTTAGCATTGAGCATAAAAACGCCTTTTTACAAATTTGGTTTTGACTACTTGATGGTTACTTTTGCTTTTGAACGCAAACCTTTTGCTTTATCAGCTACAAGTACACGGAATTTTTCCATTTTTAAACCATTTTCAATTTGTGTTTTAACCGTATCAAAACTTGCTTTTTCAGCATCTTTTTTATCTTCAACTAAAATCACATGAAATCCAAATTGTGTTTGAACTGGAACTTTAGTCATTTCGCCTTTTTTAAGTCCAAATGCTGCGTCAGCAAAAGGTTTAACCATTTGATTTGCAGCAAACCAACCTAAATCACCACCACCTTGACCTGCAACACCTGCTGATTTGATAGTTGCTAGTTCTGCAAATTTATCGGCTAGTTTTTGACCACTTAGGCTTTCTGTTTCTTTGATAACTTCTTTAGCTTCTTGCTCAGTTTTAACCAAAACATGTTTTGCTTTGACAGTGGAAGGTTGCATAAATTTATCAGCATTTTTGTCGTAATAGTCTTTAACTTCTTTAGCATCAATTTTAACGCTATCATAGATTTTCTTCATCCATACTTCTAGCGCTAAATCACCTTTGATTTTTTTCAAAGCTTCAATGTAATCTTTCTCTTTTTCAACGCCACTTTTGCTAGCTTCACTGGTTAAAAGCTTGCGTTCAACTGCTTGTTCTACGATTTTTTGTTTTGCGTCAGCAGGTAGATCTTCAAATCTTGCACCTTGCATAGCTCGCATTAAAACTTGGATATCTGCATCAACAACATCTTCGCCGTTAACTGTTGCAAACACTGTTGCATTTAAACTTACACTCAAAACCGCCGCAGCAATACTGCTTAATATAATTTTTTTCACTCGTTTCCTTTTTTTTGTTTGGTACAACTTAATTTTGCGTATTGTACTTCTCTTTGAATTAAAATCTTATTATGCTCTGCTTTTTTAAATGAATGGTTAATCTTTAGGTATAATTTTCGCAAAAGCAAAGAGGATTGAGATGAAAAAGGCTACAAAAGAAGAGATTATTTCCATTAAAAAACTTTTTTTGCAACACTACGACAATGCCGTAACAGAACTCAACTATCACAATGCTTATGAATTACTTGTTTGCGTGATGCTCTCAGCCCAATGCACCGATAAAAGAGTCAATATCATCACACCAGCACTCTTTGATGCCTTTCCTGATGTTAAAAGCCTAAGCCTTGCTGACATTGATGAAGTTAAAAAACTGATTAATTCGTGCTCTTTTTTCAACAATAAAGCAACCAATCTCATTAAAATGGCGCAAAAGGTTGTTCAAGAATACAATGGAGAGATACCACTCGATGAAAATCTACTGGTGGGACTTGCAGGTGTAGGACAAAAAACAGCCCATGTCGTGATGATAGAATATACCAAAGCCAATTTAATGGCGGTAGATACGCATGTTTTTAGAGTAGCACACCGTTTGGGACTTAGTAAAGCTAAGACAGCCATCAAAACCGAAGAGGATTAAACCAAGCTTTTTCAAACTGAACTTGACACGCTTCACCAAGCAATGGTATTGTTTGGTCGCTATACATGTAAAGCTAAAAATCCCCTCTGTGAAGCATGTTTTTTAAAAGACTTTTGTAAAACCAGTGAATCGTTTAAGGTTTAACCCATAACCGTATTTTCCCACTTGATAGAACATCCTTGTGAGGGGTGTTGAATTTTGGGAGATTCTTGTTTACTAAAGAGTGACATCACAGCTTCTCTTAACTCTTCTTCTTTGACACTTTGTTCATCTCTCCAATTATCATCAATTCTTCCATGATAATAGAGCTTTTGTGCACCATCAAACAAGAAAATATCAGGCGTACATACTGCACCTAGACTTTTAACGACTTCTTGTTTTTCATCGATTAAATAAGGAAATTCTATCTCCATCTCTTTGATTTTATCAATCATATGGGAAGGTGAATCTTCTGGGTAGTTAGGGTGAATGTTGGGATTAATTGCTACGGTGCTAATATCAAGCTTTTGAGCAAACTGAGCAACGGCTTCAAGTCTCTTCCAAATGGCGTTTGAATAGGGACAATGGTTACACATCACTGCAATTAAAAAGCCTCCTTTGCCAAAAAGTTCTTGACTAGAAAATTGCTTTCCAAATGGATCTTCTAGCGTAAAATGCTCTAGGGCTGTTCCAAGTGCTACATTAGCTGATTTAATAAGTGCCATTTTTTATCCTTTAATAATTTCTTTGACTATTTTTGCCATTCGTCCCACCGAATCCAAATCACACTCTTCACGCAGTGAATGCGGATACACAATTGTAGGACCAATAGAAATGGCTTCTATTTTTTTATCTTGATTAGCTATCAAAACACCACACTCAAGACCTGCATGGATGGCTTGAAAGGGTACTTCTTGGTACTCTTTTTGCATGATTTCTTGAACTTTTTTTGCAAAAGAGCCAATGTGTGGAGTCCAAGCACCATGTCTGCCTTCGCTTTTGACAGTAAATCCTAAAGCCTTGAAAAAGCAAAGAGTTTCACCGCAAAGTATATCTAAACTTTCATCATCCATCGCCCTTGCTGCACAATCTATCCTCAAAACACCCTCGTCCTCGCTTAGAACACCTAAATTGATACTCATAGAGGGAATCCCAAGCGATGTTTCCCACTCTCTAACCCCTTGAGCAAAGGCATTGAGTGTTTGAATAATCACGCTTGAGCTTGCTATAAACTCTTTACATGTAAGTTCTTCCACAAGCCTTACATGTAAGCTTTTATCAAAGAGTTTTATCACTTCACTAGAGGCTACAAGGGCTGTTGCACTTTTAGGAATGGAATTTCTTCGCTCTCCCCCTTTAATGGAGATAAGTTTAACATCGTGCTTACTAAGTTCCCTTGCAAGCACTTTTATCGCCGAGGGGATTTTCTTATCAATATCTACGCCTGAATGCCCACCGAGAAAGTCACAAGCACTAATTTCATAAATTTTTTCTGCGTTTGAGAGTGGCAAAAAATCAAGTTTCAGTGTCGCTATCACATCCACACCACCTGCACACCCGATGCAAATCTCACCCTCTTCTTCAGAATCAAGATTAAGCAAACACGAAGAAGCAAGGGGCATTTTAAACCCTGAAGCACCGATGAGTCCCACTTCTTCATCGGAGGTAAAAAGACATTCTAAATCCTCATATTCTTCCATGCACGCGAACATAATCGCCATTCCCATGCCATTATCAGCCCCCAGTGTTGAGTTTTTAGCTTTTAAAATATTTTTTTCTTGCACCAATTCTATTTTGGAAGTATCCCCAATGCAAACCATATCGTAATGGGCTTGTAAACAAATGGTGGGATTTCCTTTTTGACACAAAATATTGCCATATTCATCTTCTTGTACACTAAAATGTTGTGCAAGTGCAAATGCTGTGATATAAGCTTTCATCTGCTCAGCACAATGACTACACCGCGGAATAGTCGTAATAATTTTAAAATGTTCCAGCACTTTTTCCACAAAATACCCTTGATAATTTAATATTTGAAATGCTATTATAGCTCTCATGAAAACAATATTAATCCTTTTAATCGCGCTACTTTTTCAGGGCTGTCTTTACTTCAACGACCGTGGTGTATCGGATAGATACTATAATGGATGTAAAGAATACTACGATGCCATGGGCATTTACCACAAAGAGTGTGAAGAAAACCTAGTTGAGTATAAAACGGTAACTGACGGTGTGAAAAAAGGTATTGATAAAACAGTCGACACCACGAAAGAAACTTATCGCAATTTGTTTGACGAATAGATAATGAATCTAAACCTTATAAGAGAAGAACGCCTCTGCTGGCTTGAATGGAAAGACATCAAGCCTATGCGAGAAGCGCTTTTAACACTCCCAAAACTCTCAAAAATCAACTATACACTAAGCGATACAGTTACTATTAATGCTTTACATGTAAGCCATGAAGAGGCAGAAAAAATTAAAAACTGTGCTCTTACTTTAATGCCTTG
>JAQWCT010000001.1 GCA_028705785.1 Sulfurospirillaceae bacterium
TGTGGCTATCGCGCTTAAAGAATATACTAATATCCCAGATTGGCTTATCGAAGAGTCAGCACTTATGAAACTTTCTATGGTGGGACTTCCACCAATAGTGGCTACCATGTATCCCTCAGAACTCAGTGGTGGTATGAAAAAAAGAGCAGGACTGGCAAGAGCCCTTGCCCTCGATCCCAAACTTCTTTTTTTAGATGAACCCACTTCGGGGCTTGACCCACAAAGCGCAAGAGCATTTGATGAACTTATCTTAACGCTAAGGGAAACGCTTGGGATTACTGTTATTATGGTCACGCACGACAAAGATACCATCAACAATGTTTTAGATAGATTTGTTATACTCGGCAATAAAAAGGTCATGTTTGATGGGACGATGGATTTACTTAAACTTACAACCAATCCTGTGCTACAAAAATTTTTAAATTGAGGGTCAAATGGAAAATAGATTAAGTTACATTTTAGTGGGACTCTTTACTTTTGTCCTGTTTATCGCGGGTGTTTTTGCTATTCTTTGGTTAGGTCACTACTCAGAAAAAGGAACATTTAAATTTTACAAAGTTAGCACAAAAGAGTCCGTCTCAGGGCTTAATGAAAAAGCACCTGTTAAATTTAAGGGTGTTGCGGTGGGAGAAGTTAAAGGCATAACTATCAACCCACAAAATGCAGAAGAAGTGCTAGTTGTCATCAAAGTACAAGAAAATACTCCCATCAAAGAAGATACTTATGCTTTAATTGAGGCGCAAGGCATTACAGGACTAAGTTACATTCAACTTCAAGGTGGCTCAAAAGATAGTCTCAACCTTAAAACAACCAACAAAGAAGAGGAATATGGCATTATCCCCTCACTCCCCTCAACTTTTTCAAGATTGGATAAGACCATTACTTCTGTGAGTGCTAAAGCTGAAGTTATTTTTGATCGCGCACAAAATATTTTGAGTGAAAAAAATCTTAAAAGTTTTGAGATTATCTTAGAAAATAGTGCCAGAATATCGCAATCCACTAGCAAGACCTTAGAAAACATTGAAGCACAGAAAAAAGAGATTAATCAAATTTTAGCACAAGCACTTATCCTTGAAAAATCAGCTATCGAAGCATCTATTGGAATTAAAAACATGTCCGTTTCGCTTACAAATGCCGTTGATGGTCCAGGCATTGATACACTACACAAAATTAGAGATGTTATGAATACGCTTGATGAAAAACTCAAAAAAGGTACTTTTGACATCGATATGATGGTCAAAGAGAACCTTCTCCCTGCGCAAAATGCACTGGATGAACTTCGCATCTTAGCCACAGATACTAAAGAACTTATCAACAGCCTCAAAGATAGTCCTAGTGATTTACTCTTCAAAGAAGAAACACTTAAACCAGCCCCCAATGAAAAATAAGGAAGCCACCATGAAATATAGCATCATAGTCATTCTTTCCATCCTCTTTTTAAGCGGTTGTAGCATCAAAGAAGTACAAATCAAACCCTCCCACTATACTCTCGACCCCATCGTGAAACTAGAAAGATTTGCAACATCCAATAATGATGTTATCAAAGTTGCTCGCATTGATGGACCTAGCGGACTTAATACAAGAGCTATTTTGTATAAAAAAGAAGGCGCTTTACAGCCTTATAAATATGGTAATTGGAGTGAAACACCTTCTTTAAAACTACAACATCTCATAACTGAAGCATTACAAGACCAACACCATTTTCATGCTGTCGTACTTGGCAACTCCATGGCAACTAACAACCTAACACTTGAACCATTACTTCAAAACTTTGAAGAAGTATTTGAGGATGATACCTCATTCGTACATGTAAGCCTTCGATTTAGACTTGTTGATGTCAGAAATGGAGAAGTTCTTGCAAGTATCAAACTCACTTCAAAAAAACCAGTGACTAACACTAACGGAGCGGCAGGAACGGTAGAAGCATTTGACCTTGCTACTGCAGAGATTATCAAAAATTTATCCATTTGGATTAATGAAGCAAGACGATAGAAGATGCATAAAAATAACATTCTGCTTTTAGAGGATGATACTAATTTGAGCGAAACCGTGTGTGAATTTTTAGAGTCTAAAAATTATCATGTCACGCAAGCTTATGATGGAGAAGAAGCCGAGATTGCGATTTATGAGCGACAATTTGATGTACTTCTTTTAGATGTCAATGTCCCCAATCTTAATGGCTTTGAGCTTTTAAAAAAAATCCGCCAAGCGTCTAATATGACACCCGCTATCTTTTTAACTTCGCTCAATGCTTTAGAGGATTTGGAACATGGTTATGAAAGTGGATGCGATGACTATTTGCGTAAACCTTTTGCGCTCAAAGAGCTTTTATTTCGTATAGAAACTATTTTAAAAAGAGAATTCTTTCACGCACCCAACCCAAAACTAAGTATCGCAGAAAATATACAATATGATACGCATACCAACACGCTTTTTGTTGAAAACAAAGCAGTTCTACTCCAACATAAAGAAGCTAAACTACTGAAGTTTTTTTTGCAGAAAAAAAATGAAATCATCTCCCATGAATTACTGATGTCACACCTTTGGGAATATGATGAAGAGGGAAGTGATGACACACTTCGTACCTACATTAAAAATTTGAGAAAAATAATAGGAAAAGAAGCCATTGTTAGCATTAAAAAATTGGGATATAAACTTACGATCTAGTGAGAAAAAAACACTTCGTTCGTTTTTACTTCTCTACGCATTTTTATCACTGTTAATTTTGATTTTTGTCGCCATTTTATATTATGGTTTACAAAAAGATTTGATGCTACAAGACCAAAGAGATATGCTCTCTAAATTTACCAGTGAGCAAGTTGCAAAACTTCGAGCCTTACATGTAAAGGCACAAAAAAATCCAATTTTTGAACAAGACACCCGTTATAAGTTTGCTATTTTTGACAATAAACTCAAAACAATTTACTCAAATCTGACCACACCAAATCCAAACTTATACGAAGATATTTACCTCAAAGATAATTCCATCTATTTTATCAATGAACTCGAATCAAGATATTTTGGTGCCAAATATCTTATTATTGAGATCGAAGCGCCTGAGAATTGGCATAAAACTATTTATCAAAAACTCCTCTTTTATGGAAGCATTATTTTTGTTATTCTCGTGGTTATCGGTTATTTTCTCTCCAATATTCTTTTGCAACCTATGAGAAATGCTATCACTCTTTTAGATAGATTTATCAAAGATACAACCCATGAACTCAACACACCTATCAATGCTATTCTCTCCAATATTGAGATGATAGAACAAGAGCATATTGATGAATCTTTTGCCAAAAAAATAAAACGAATCAAAATCGCCTCTCAAACAATATCAAACCTTTATGAAGATCTCACTTATCTTGTTTTATCCCATAAAACTATGTCACTTAATGAAGAAGTGGATATTAAAACACTCATGGAGGAGCGAATTGAATATTTTTCTGCTATTTTTGAATCCAAAAAAATTACCGTCAGTTTACAATGTGAGCATGAAGTTATCTTGTCCATTGATCGTAAAAAAATAACAAAGCTTCTAGATAATATTATCTCTAATGCTATCAAATATAATAAAATGGGGGGAACTATAGTGATTGTGCTTTGCCAAAATAGTATCAATATAACCGATAGTGGCAAAGGCATAGAATCTCAAAAAATCCAAAGAATGTTTGAACGCTATACCCGCTTTGACACAACTGTAGGTGGATTTGGGATTGGCTTGAGCATCGTATCGTTTATTGCTAAAGAATATGGCTTACATGTAAAGATAGATTCTACTTTAGGAATAGGCACTACGGTCAGTATCTCATGGTAAAATAAAAATAAAAAAGTTATTTTTTTATTTCACGATACATTCACTTTTTTTCTCTATAATTACTCTATTAATCAAGAGGAGCATCACAATGAAAAAATTATTTTGTAGTCTTATACTTGCACTTTCAACTTCCCTATTTGCGGCAGATGGCGCATCTTTATATAAAACTTGTGTAGCCTGCCATGGGTCAAAAGCTGAAAAATCAGCGCTCAATAAATCTCAAATTATTGCTGGATGGAGTAGTGAAAATACGATTGCCGCACTGAATGGTTATAAAAATGGAACTTATGGTGGCTCGATGAAGTCAACGATGAGCGCTCAAGTTAAAAACCTTGATACTGATGCCATCACCGCACTCGCTAAATATATCGAAACACTCAAATAGTTAATTTTCCTCAAACCTCATAGAAGTCCTATTTCACTTCTATGGGGTTTTAAGTACCTTTTAATATGTTTTAATCTATATTGGACAGTATATTTTTATACCAAGAAGTCCCATGGATTCATATCTTAAAACTTCCACCATTTTGTATGTTGAAGACGATGATGAGGTAAGGATTGGCTATTCTAAAGCATTGAGTAGGCTTGCTAAAACACTCTATACTGCCAATGATGGCGAAGAGGGTTTAAGACTTTTTAACGAATACTCTCCTGATATCGTTATCACTGATCTCAAAATGCCTTATAAGTGTGGCATAGAAATGTCTAGAGAGATGCGACAAATCAATCCTCAACAAGTTATTCTTTTTACAACCGCCTACACAGAGCCTCATTACACTATCCAAGCGCTTGATTTGCAAGTCAATGGATACCTTCTTAAACCTGTTGATAAAAAACAACTTGAAGAAAAAATCAATCAATTCTCAAAAAATATCTTTTGGGAAAAACATAATCATGAACAACAATTAATGTTACAACAAATTTTAAATCATCAATCCAATATCACTATATTGACTGACTTGACGACGATTAAATTTGCTTCTCATTCTTTTTGGAATATGCTTTTTGTTAAAAATAAAGAAGCTTTTTTTGAAATATACCCTAGCTTTTTAGATGTTTTTATTACACATGAACATTATATTTATGGTAATACTCCCGACGAATTCTTAAACAGATATTTTGAAAGCGATGCAGATATGCGTCTTGTTTCCATTATTGGAGAAAACGGACCAACTGCATTTTTTATCAGTTTAGATAAAATCAAAGATACAAAAGAAGAACTTTTTGTTATTACACTGACAGATATTAGTTCTATTCAAACTTCACGACTTGATGCATTACATAGAGCATCACATGATAGGCTCACCAAAATATATAATCGAAGTGCGTTTGAAAAAGCGCTAGAACATGAATTTTTACGCACAAAACGATATGGGCGACCTTTGTGTATGGCTTTACTTGATATTGACCGTTTTAAGCTCGTTAACGACTCTTTTGGTCATCTTATTGGTGATGAAATTCTCATTCTTTTTGCAAGGGAAATTCAGATTATTCTTAGAAAAACGGATACATTTGCACGCTGGGGCGGAGAAGAATTTGTTATTTTAATGAGCGAAACGCATATTCAAGATGCTTATAAAGTATGTGAAACCGTACGCAAACATATTGAAAAACTGATGCATCCTATCGCTGGAAATATAACTTTGAGTATCGGCGTTACGGCAATTACACCAAATGACACACCTCAATCCACCTTTACGCGATGTGATAAAGCATTATATACTGCCAAATCAAATGGCAGAAATAGAGTTGAGTTACTCTAGCCAATGCCTAAAATATTGCTTTTTCTTAGTTTTTTTCTCTTACATGTAAGCCTTTATGCCCATATATTTTCAAAAGAAGAAAATGCCTATTTAAAGCAAAAACAAACTATCTCTATGTGTGTAAACCCCGATTTACTCCCTCTTGAAAAAATAGAAAATGGTAAACACATCGGTATCAATGGTGATTATATACAACATCTTTCAACCATAATCGGAATACCCATCACACTTGTTCCTACACAAAGCTGGCAACAAACCCTTAAGTTTGCACAAGAGAGAACCTGCGATATCGTCTCTTCTATCATTGACACTCCTACAAGAAGAGAGTATCTCTTCTTTACGACAAATCCTTTGGAATATTCTGTAGCCATTGCCACAATGATTGATAAATCTTTTGTTGATACTATTGATTCCATTGCAAATCAAAAAGTAGCCATTATTAAAGAATATGCATTTGGCGAAATCTTAAAAACTAGATTTCCCAATATTTCATTGGTAGAGGTCAATACCATTGAAGAGGGATTTGAATTAGTTAGAAAAGGGCGTGTTTTTGGCTATATTGATTTGTTCCCTATTCTCTCTTATTCTATCTCACATAACTATTTTGAAAGTTTAAAAATCAATGGTAAGTTCGATGAAAAATGGAAACTTTCCATTGGTGTACGCAATGACGATCCTATACTGCTCTCCATTTTCAATAAAGCTGTTAATGCCGTCGATGAACATGTTAAGACAGAAATTTATAATCGCTGGGTAAGTGTTAGACATGAGCAAAAACCAGACTATACCCTTATTATTGAAATCATTATATTTTTTGTGGCTTTTCTCATTTTTTATATCAATCGCTATTTAGTTGTCGCGAAATACAATAAAAAATTGCATGAAGCGATTGAAAACTTTGAAAAACTTGTTGCCGTACAAGTCGAAGAGATTGAGCGCAAAAATCAGCTCATTCAAGAACAAAATAAACTCATCTCAATGGGTGAAATGATAGGTGCAATTGCACATCAATGGCGCCAACCACTCAATGCACTTAACATCAATATTCAAAATTTAGAAGATGACTATCAAGAGGGAATCATCGACCAATCCTTTATCGATGACTTTATAAAACGCAATCGCAAAACGATTGAATTCATGAGTAAAACAATCGACGATTTTCGCAATTTTTTTCGCATCGATAAAGCAAAGCAAGACTTTTCACTCTTAGAAACTATTCATGAAACACTCTCCTTGCAAGATGCACAGTTAAAACATAACCATATTAAAGTGAGCATCCAAGGAGAAGATTTTATCGTCCATGGTTTTAAAAGTGAATTTCAACAAGTCCTGCTCAATCTCATAACCAATGCCAAAGATGCTATCTTGGAAAATAAGATTTTAAATGGAGAAATTTTTATCACACTCTTTGACACCTGTGTTAGCGTAGAAGATAATGGTGGAGGCATTGAAGAATCAATCCTCCAGAGAATTTTTGAGCCCTACTTTACAACTAAAGACCAAGGGAAAGGTACGGGGCTTGGGCTTTATATCGCTAAAATGATTGTGGAACAAAATATGGATGGGGCTTTACATGTAAGCGCTGGAAAAATGGGCGCAAAGTTTTCTATTCATTTTAAAATATAAACGCTCAAACTTGAGAGTCTGAGCGTTATTTATTTTATCTATTATGAAGTTTTACTTCTCTTCTGCGTCGATGTAAAATAAATTCTGTATAGCCATTGGGCTCATTTCTTCCTTTAAAGACCAAATCCAATGCTGCTTGAAAGGCAATACTACTTTCAAAATTGGGCGCCATTGGTTGATAGTTTATGTCTTTGCTATTTTGTTCATCCACGATAACAGCCATTTTTTCAAAAACCTCTTGAACTTGCGGAATACTCACAATTCCGTGATGCAACCAGTTAGCCACATGTTGACTCGAAATTCGAAGTGTCGCTCGGTCTTCCATCAACTCAACATTGTTAATATCTGGAACTTTTGAACATCCGATGCCTTGGTCTATCCATCTTACGACATATCCTAAAATACTTTGTATATTGTTTTCAATCTCTTTTTGTATCTCCTCACTTGTGAGCACACGCGTGAGCATAGGTGGTGTTAAAATATCATCAACCTTGGCAGGAATACGAGCTTTAATTGCTTGAAGTTTAGCGGGGACATCAACTTGATGATAATGCAAGGCATGGAGTGTCGCAGCCGTTGGTGAGGGAACCCATGCTGTATTTGCCCCAGAGAGAGGATGAGCGATTTTTAGTTCAACCATCTTTTTCATCAAATCAGGCATCGTCCACATACCTTTTCCTATTTGTGCATGACCTACAAAACCCGCTTCAATGCCTACATCAACATTTTGATTTTCATATGCACCTAGCCAAATGGCTTTTTTAATCTCTTCTTTAGGGAGGACTGCCCCTAATTCCATTACAGAGTGAATCTCATCGCCCGTTCTATCTAAAAAGCCTGTATTGATAAAAAAGACTCTCTCTTTGGCTTGTGCAATACACGCTTTAAGATTGGCACTCGTGCGTCTCTCTTCATCCATAATGCCCATTTTAATAGTCTTAGGAGCAAGTCCTAATGCTTCTTCTACAGAGTCAAAAAGTTCAGATACAAACGCTATTTCTTGTGGTCCATGGCATTTTGGTTTCACGATGTAGATACTTCCCTCCACGCTATTTCTCAAGCCCTCATTTTTTTGCAGGTCATGAATAGCACAAAGTGAAGTTACAAATGCATCTAAAAAGCCCTCAGGGATAGGCTCACCTTTAAAAGTAACTGCATCTGTGTACATATGGATACCCACATTGCGCACCAGTAAAAGAACCCTGCCTTTAAGCGTAAATGTTTCCCCCTCTGGTGTTAAAAATGTCTTATCGGGATTTAGTTTTCGGTGAATGGTTTTACCCTTATTTTCAAAAACAGCTTCCAAATTGCCTCTCATTAAACCATTCCAGTTACGATAAATCCCTACCTTATCACTCGCATCTACAGCTGAGACAGAATCTTCGCAGTCTTGGATAGCACTTGTAGCAGATTCGATAACCACATCTTTAATACCCGCGCTATTGGTTTGTCCGATGAAATGATTTCTATCGATTTGAATCTCTACATGTAAGCCATTATTTTTCAATAAAATACTGCTAATTCCTGCTTCATTTTCAAGATAACCGACAAATTTTTCGGGATTTTTGAGTCCTACTTGATAACCTGATTTCAATTCAGCCAATAGCTTTTTGTCTTTTAAGAAGAATTTTTTTACAACTTCGTACGAGCCACTTTCTAGCGGAACTGCGTCATCTAAAAAAGCATAAGTTAGCGCGAAAACTTGCTCACCTCGCTGGGGATTATAAGTATTTCCTTTAGGATAAAGGGTCTCATCAATCATATCGGTACCATAAAAAACATCCAATAAACTTCCCCATCTCGCATTAGCTGCGTTAAGAGCATAACGAGCGTTATCAGAGGGAACAACGAGTTGTGGACCGGCAACACTGGTGATTTCTGGGTCTACATGTAAAGGGTTAATAACAAAGTCTTCAACCTCATCAACCAGATAGCCTATTCCTTTTAAAAAAACTTTTTGTGCTTCTTGTGAAAAATCTTTTCCGCGTTGCGATAAATACCAAGCATCAAGTTTGGTTTGCATAAGGTCTCGTGTTTGAAGTAAAGAAAGATTTTTGAGGACCAGTTTTTGAAGAGTTCGCTCAAAAGCCTCCCAAAAATGTTTTTCTGTCATTGGTGTTTGAGGAAGTGCCTCGTTTTTGATAAAATCATAAAGCACTCTGTTAATATTTAATGCACCTACTGTAACCATTTGGTTCATGCTCGTCTCCTTCATTTGCTTATTGAAAAAAGACTAGCACAAACGCATGATATTTATCTGTTGTTTTTATAAAAAAGATGTTCGCAAAAGTATTATGTTCTAAATTTACTCAATCCATTATTGAGCTCTTCTGTCAATTTATAAAGATGCTCAGATGCACTGGCTATTTCCTCTACACTTCGTGCATTTTTAGTACTGATATCATCAATATTTTTCATCTCAGCGACAACAATAGCGACATTGTCATTGATACTTTGAGAGCTTTTTATAGAATGCTCAGTTGCCACAACTGCTTTAGTCATAACATTTGCAGCATCCACAATAGAAGTACTCACATCTTTTGCACTTTGCGTCATTTGCTTGAAAGACTCAGCGTTTTTATTCATCTCATCCGAGCTTTGATTAATAGCTTGAACAACCACATTGATGGTTGCATTAATTTCTGTTAGCGCTTTTTGTGTTCTCTCTGCTAAACTTCTTACCTCATCTGCAACAACGGCAAAGCCTCTTCCATGCTCTCCCGCTCTTGCTGCTTCTATAGCAGCATTAAGTGCCAACAAATTCGTTTGATCTGCAATATCTACAATGACACTTAAAACACTTTTTACCTGTTCTGTATCTCTGCTTAGCGTATTGAGTTTTTCTGCTAAATCTAACTCTTTAATACTATTTTCAAGAATGGTATTAGCAAGGTCAAGCACGATTTTTTTGGCATTTTCTAAAGTATCATTTGCTATTTCAATACCTTTGCTTACTTCTTGCGTTGCCTCATAGCTTTCTTTAGCTATCGCATTGATACGATTGGTGTTAATAACTGTTTTTTGAACTGTTGCGACCTCATCTTCAACTCTTTTTCCTATTTCAAGGGCAGTTGTACTTAATTCTTGAGAAACAGCAACATTTTCACTGCTTGAAATTTTACCCATGGAAATAAGCTTTTGTAAAACATCTAAAAATGAATCAAAATTGCGAGAGACTTCACCTATTTCATCATCTTCTTTGATATTAATGCGTTTTGTCAAATCTCCATTGCCTTGAGCTAAATCCAAAGCAATCACTTGAAGTTTTGATACCGAACCCAAAACGGAGCGAAGTAAAATAAGCGCACCTACAATAATAAAAACAGTTACAAATAGTGTTAATAGCACAATCGCTACAATACTATTGCTCGCTGTTTGCTTCGCTTGCGCATTTGCTTTTTGAAGTTCATCTTCGACAGATTGAAAGATAGCGCCAACCGTCTTGCTCACTTGTTCACTTGTACTGTCAAGCGCATTATCTAGTTTTTCCAAATCTTTCTCAATATCTTCACCTTTTAATCCTTTTTGAATGGCATTTAAAAGATCTTTTTTGAGTAAATCTTGGAGTTGAGTACTCTCACCCGCAAGCTTAGTCACAAGTGCTTTTTCTTCTGGTGTATCGGAGAGTTTTTCAATCACATTTTGAAGTTTTTTGATTTCTCCAAATAAGGTATCTATCTCACTTAATCGCTCTTTAGAAACACCCTCTTTTTGATCAACAATAATATCCATTGAAAGAAGTGTTGTTTTGGTAATGTTGTTTTGATAATCTTTAATCTCAGAGAGCTGATTAGCGCGTAATTCAGAAAGTTCATTCGCTGAAATAAGACTTTTAATCGTCAGTGAAGCAAAAAAATTGCCGCCTAAAACCATTACAAAGAGTGCTGAAGCACCAAGTATTAACTTTTTCTTTATTGTCATTATAAACTCCTTTCATCTGGAATTTTGAATATTATAACAAATTCTTGTTACACATAAGTGTCAAAAAATAAACAACTCCCCCAGACAATGACAAATACAATAATACTTAAAAAAACTATGGCACTGCCCGCGTCTTTAGCACGACCTGCCATTTCATGATGCTCTAAAGTGACTAAATCTGTCACCCGTTCTATCGCACTATTAATCGTTTCTGCTATAAGCATTCCCATTAAAGAGATAAACATCAAAAGTTTATACGCCAGCTCCACATGCACAAAAAAGATAACAGGAAAAAGGAAAAGTGTAATAATCAATTCAATTTTAAATGAAGTTTCATTAGCAATAATATCTCTAAGTCCTTTCATTGCATAGGTAGTATTTTTAAAAAAATGGTATTTTGGCTGATTTCTCACAGTAATCCTTATGGTTTTTGGTATAAAAGTATATCTTTTGTTTTATCATAAACACTCGTTTCTACACCCATAACACTTAAAATGGTATGGAAAAGATTATCATGTGAGTAGTTTTGAGAACTTTTTGCTCTTAGTGCTTCCACATCTATCGCTTCTTTACTTCTCTTCCCAAACCACATAAGTGCCCCAACATGCGTTTGTTCATCAGGTGCTATAAAATAAGGAATACCATGCAAATACAATCCCTTTTCGCCCAAAGATTCACCATGGTCTGCCATATAAATGAGTGCTGTTTTAAACTTTTCATCATTGGTTTTCAAAAAGGCTATTGTCTGTGTTAAAAAATAATCTGTGTACAAAATAGCGTTATCATACGCATTCCCAATCTCTTCCTTAGTACATTGTTCTACTTGATTGGTCTTACATGTAGGCGTAAATTTTTCAAATGCTTTGGGATAGCGTTTATAGTAAGCTGGTCCATGATTTCCCATTTGATGCAAAACGATAAGAACATCACCTTTTTGAGTGTCAATATACTCTTGAAGACCTATTAACATACCAACATCACGACACTCTTCATCACACATTGTATTATTTTGTGGCAGTCTAAAGTCTTCATATTTTACACGAAGCGCAACCCCTTTAGAATCAGAATTATTATCTCTCCACAGTACATTGACACCACTTCTTTTTAAAATATCAATGACATTTTCAGTCGATTTTGCTTCCCTATCACTGTAATTACTTCGTTCTAGAATAGAAAACATACAAGGAACAGAGATAGCTGTCGAAGTACCACACGAATAGAGATGGGAAAAATTGATAATATCTTCTTTTTGCAACAAAGGATTAGTTGGTCGTTCATACCCATTGAGTGAAAAACGATTGGCGCGGGCGGCTTCACCCACAACCACAATAGTCAGTTTGCGCTGTGTATCTGGTATTTGTTTCGCATCAAGCCCGATGGATTTTAGCGATACACTCCTTGATGAGACTCTATCATAAATATATTTCCCTGCCGAATAGAGGACATAGGTTGGATTGGTATGGTATCTTAATGATTTATTTTCTCTAAAAAAAGAGGTATAAAATTTGCTAAATGAAAACAGTAGCGTAGCAATCGTAACCAAACAAAAAAGTATCGTTTTAACGGTTATCCAAAGCTCTTCCCTCCATGTGCCATAAATAATTTTCACTTTGTAAATTAAGACAGAAGGTACTATTCCAAAAAACAAAATATACATAGCGAACTTGAATGTCAATAAATCTAAAGATTCGTTTACATTTGTTTCTGCCATATTTTGAATCATAGTATCATCAATAATCACATGATAAGTATTCATAAAATAATTGGTCACTGCACTTATGAGCAACAGCATAATAACGATGATTTTAAGTGTATATCGAGAGCTGATAAGCCTTACTAACAATAGGATGGCCATGGTTAAAAATAGTATGAGTGAGATTAAAAAGCCTATATTTTGCCATGATACTTCATATACATCAGTGACATTTTTAAAAAAACTAAAATTACTAAAAAAAACTAAAAATAAAGAACTGCCTAAAATAACTTTAAAACTCGTCATATTGATCCTGTAATTTTTGCTGATTATATCTAAAATTGAATAACCGTTAAAGAAATTTACTCTTATTTAATTTTAGATATACTCTCTTATCTAAATTTTTTCAGGAGGTTTGTATGAAAATGCTATTGACAAAAGTTTTAGTGGTGGCAACGCTTTCCGTGCCAAGTATCCTAAGTGCAGAAGCATCAAAAGGGCTTAATGTCTTGATGACTTCACCAGATGCACAAACCCAAATGATGGGGATGGTTCTCTCAACCAGTGTTCTAAACGACCAAAAAAAAGCTGTCAATATCACACTTTGTGGCCCAGCAGGCAATCTTGCACTTAAAGATTTTAAAGCTGCAGATGTTAAAAAACCCGATGGCACAGTAGCCAATCCAAAAATGGCACTTCAAGGCTTAATGAAAGCAGGTGCAGTAGTAACTGTATGCCCACTTTTCTTACCAAATGCGGGTAAAGATGCAGCATCTTTAGTTGAGGGTATCACCGTTGCCAAACCACCGATGGTAGCAGCGGGTTTAACCAATTTAGAATTGAGTAATATTAGTTTCTAGGCTTTACATGTAGGCTTGAGCGCTCAGGCCTACCAACACACACTTCGCGACAAATACCATTTCACAATCGCCATTGTCGAATAATCCATCTCTCTTTGCGCCAAAGGAATTGAGCTCATCCTCATCTTAGAACTTACAACGCCACTAACAAGTGTTAAAAAAAGAAAAAATGCGATACCTATCCAAATATTATACACATAACCGATCCAGACACCTAAGCAAAGTGGCATAAACGAAAGTGCCCCATACAAAAGATACATCAGCACTCGACACTTGAATCCTTTGATAGAGGGCACTACTTCGATAATTTTTGGAAAGTCTTCCATTCTTATTTCATATTGGTGAAACTAATCGGGAAATCAAATTCACATTCACGAATGGCTTTCATCGCCTCTTGTAAATCATCAATTGACTTGCCCTCAACCCTGACCACATCGCCACGGATAGAAGCTTGTACTTTGAGTTTTAAATCCTTAATCTCTTTAACAATTTTTTTAGCATCATCACTGGCTATCGCATCAACAATACTCAGCGTTACACGCGTTTTGTTACCACCAGCAACTTCTCGCTTGCTCTCTTTAAGTGCCTTAGACGAGATACCTCGTTTGATAACCTCTGAGACCATCGCTTCGACCATCGCATCCGCTTTAGAGTCGCTGGTTGTGAGCAAAATCAAGGTTTTTGCTTTTTCATTGTAGTCAAAATCACAAGTAATGCCTTTAAAATCCCATCTATTAGTAATGATTTTTTTGGCTTGCTCATACGCATCTTTAAACTTTTGCTTATCTATTTCTGCACTGATGTCTAGACTATGTTCTTTTGCTGCCATGTTATTCTCCTATATAATCTTTAATATTTTCACCCACCAAACGGTTCAACTCCGTGCGTGCTTCAACGCTTGCCCCAGCGACATGTGGACTCATTGCAAGTCTTTCCATATGCTTTACATGTAAAAGCGGATTACCCTCTTCTATGGGCTCGTATGCTGTGACATCAATGCCTGCATAAATGCCATTTTTGTCTATTGCTTCAGCCAAATCAGCTTCATTGATAATGCCGCCTCTACCAACATTAATTAAAACAGCTCCTTTTTTCATCAAAGATAGCGCCTCTTTTTGTACAAGCCCTTTTGTTTTATCATTAAGAGGTGCGTGGATAGAAATAATATCGCATGTTTTAAACAACGCATCCAGCTCAACTCTAGCGAACTGCGCATCATTATTGGCACCACTGGTCGAATAGTAAACTACAGTTGCACCAAATGCAGATGCAATTTTAGCCACTTCTTTCCCAATCGTACCAAACCCAACAATACCCCACTTTTTGCCCTTAATTTCTTTAAAAGGTCGCTCAACATGGGTAAATATCTTACTTTTTGCCCAAGCTCCAGATTTAACATACTGGTCATAATAGGCACTTTGCCCGATTAAAGAAAGTGCCAAAGTAAAGGTCGTTTGTGCCACAGAGGCGGTAGAATACCCTGCCACATTTTTAACCGTAACACCTTTTTGTTTAGCATACTCCAAATCGACATTATTCATACCCGTAGCCGTCACACAAATCAATCCTAAATTAGGACATGCATCAATCACTTCTTTATCAATCATCACTTTGTTAGTCAATATAATTTTGGCATCACCAATATGCTCAACTCTTTGCTCAAGTGCTGTCATATCGAATGTCTCAAAAGTTCCAAACTGCTTAAAAACACTCAAATCAATATCATCGCCCATTGTTTTTGCATCTAAAAATACTATCTTCATTGTTAGCCTTTTATTTTATGTCCCACGAATTTAGAAAAATTCTCCATAATCAATCCGCCTTTTCTAAATCCAAGCCCACATCCCTCATAAGCAAAAAAGACACCTGCTTGGTAAAAATCACCTTTTTCATCTTGTGGTAACTGTGCATATGCTTGATAAATGGGAACAAAGTTTTCATACTCTCCACCAACTTTTGCTAACACACTCATGTCGTTATCATAGATAATTGTATTGGCACCTTCTCGTCCAAATGCCCTCTTTTCAACTTGTTTTTGACCTTTAAGTGGCGCAAACGAAGTCTCCAAAAGTAATGGATGGTTAGGAAATAACTCCCATAAAATTTTCATAAACGCTTTACTTTGAAAGATAAGTGTATAAGCAGGATTAAGAATAATGGCTTTTTGTGCTTCTACGATTTGAGTAAGCAATAATGCTAAATCGCCCTCATCAATAGCGATAGCCTCCCAAGGAATCAATTTAAACCAGTACTCAAAATTCTCTTCGCCTTTAAATATACCCTCTTCCCCACTAAATCCCACCTCATCAACATAAGCAAAATCCGTGTGAAATCCCGCTTCATTAGCAGCACTTTGAAGCAATCTGGTGGTGTTTTCATCTTCAATATTTCCTCTAATCGAAGAAAAAAGAATCTTCCAACCATCATAATGTTGAGCAAAATCATCCGTATCGCCACCTAAAACGACCAAGCGTTTGAAATTTTCTTTGATAGCTTCATACAAGGTGTTAAACTGTTTTTCTTCATCCATATGGTTAAACTTCAACATTGCCCATTGAATAATGGCAGTTTCATACAATGAAGTGGGAGTATCTGCATTAAATTCAAGTAGTTTGATGGGTTTTCCATCCACACCACCTGCAAAATCAAATCTTCCATATAAATGCCAATGGACATCATTTTCCCAAGAGTTTTTGACTATATCTACAAGGTTAAAAGGAATGTTGAGCTCATGAAAAAGGTTATTGTCGATGACATGCTGAGCTCCTTCAACAAACATATCATACAAAGCGTTAGCCGCTTCATAGTAAGCTTCTACTTCATCATTAGAGACAACCACTAGCTCATCTGCAACATAGGAAGTATTGTCTTTATCGGTATGCCAGTAAAACCCAATAGATTCTAAAAATTCATTGGTAAGTGGTTTTATCTTTTCTACATGTAACATGTTTCATCCTCCTGAACTAGGTGTAGAACTTGGGCTACTAGGAGAAGATGTTCCACTTCCGCTACTACTTCCACCAGATGAGCCAAAAAACCCACTACTTTTAGAAGCACCGCTTGTCCCAGCACTAGATCCAGCAGGTTTATTAAAACTCGAAGAGCTTTTACTATACGCTTGTGGGCTTTTATAACTTGCTGCTCTTTGGTTTTGAAAATTTTGGTTGTTAAAGAGTTTATTACCTATCCAACTTCCAATCATCGCTCCTGCGATACTAGAGAGTAAAATTCCTCCTAACCCCATAGAGCCTGAACTCATTTGAGGGTTAGTAAGTGCCGAGGTGTTGTTATCAATTTTTTTGGCTTCATCTTTGACCAATTTATCAATCTCTTCTTGCGATAAGATTCGTTCACTCCCATCTGCATTTCTGAGGATAATGCGTGTTGTCGAACTTGGATACTCTTCAGCTATCTTATATTGTCCTGGGCTTATTTCATCCACAATAACAAGCGCCCCTTGTGTTTTAGCTGCTTCTTTTAAAACATTTTCTTGATTATCTTTTTGTTCACACCCTTGCATACTTGCAATCACCATCACACCGATACCACCAGCTATCATATAATCTGAAATTTTTCGAATGTATTGCATTAGTTCCCCAATATTTCTTTGAGTTTTTTACCTTTTTTGATAAATAACTTTCCATCTTTATCCATCACATCATTATCGTGACCTACTTTTTTACCCAATTTATCGCTAATATTTTGTTTTTCTTTCTTAGAAAATCCCTTTTCTTTAAGGTAACTTCGCAAATCTCTCCAATCACTATAACCCTCAAACATATGCTCTACTACCTCATTTTCTTCTTCAGTTTCTTCTAAAACATCAGCATCTTCAAAAAAGAAAGGGCTATCGTTTTGATGGATACTGGAAGTATTGTTTTCTGGAGTTTTAGCCATGTTTTGCGCCATGGGTTCATTGGAGGTATGTGCTATTTGTTTATTTGCCAACGATAAAATAACCCTAAGCTGTTCGTCTCTTTCTTTGTAGATAGCTTCAATTCTCTCTTTTGACTCTATCAAAAGTCTTTCTTTGTCGCTAATTAATTTTTCTTTATCGACTTCAAGCTGTGTATTTTTAAGTTTTACCTCTTCGAGTTGACTCTTGAGTAATTCGATATAGGCATTGTCAAACCCACTCTCGACTTTGCGCACTCTAATAGTTTCTTTGACACTGTTTTTTGTTAGCAAAATGTACTTAATGCCATTTTCTATCACACTTTGAAGTGTTCCTCTGCGCAACCTATTGTATATCGCCTCTTTACTGACGCCCAAAAGCTTTGCTGCTTCAATAACAGTTAGTTTTTTATCCATCTTTTTACCTTTTGATAAGAGCGAGAAGATTTTATTTGCTAACGCTTATGTTATCATAGCTTTGATTAGTTTATTTTGAGAAAGAAGTTTTTTGAAGTTTTTGAGAAAAAAGTGTAGATAAAAGTAAAAATCGAGAAGATAACTTCTCGATTTTTGAGTGTGTTAGAGTCGTGATTCGTATCTTCTAAGCATATAAAGTCTTTTCAACTGTTTTTTGCGTGCACTAATCTTATCTTTTTTACGCTTTTCTGTAGCCGTTTCATAGAAACGTCTTGCGCGCACTTCAGTTACAACTAGGTTACGATCAACTTGTTTTTTAAACTTTCTATAAGCTTCGTCAAATGAATCATTAGGGTGAACTTTAATCCCTGGCATACTCTTTCACCACCTTTCTGATAAATTTAGGATTGAATTCTATCGAATTCCCCTTACATGTAAGCTTAAATAAATAAATCATATCTAATTTTGACGATGAAATATCATTATATATTGACTTATTCCGTCAAAACAATGTATACTTCCATGATGAAAAAAATAATAAAAAGGTGACATTTTTATGAATATAGTCCTTTTGAAAAATAAGAGTGATAATCCAAGTACAACTGTCCAGCAAAAACAAATTTTCAAATATGCTCATCACCATGGAATAACAATCGATACAACAGAGATAGAAAATTCTGATTATGCTGTCGAATTGGAAGACCGCAAAGAATTTAAAGGTTTTTTGAGATCCCTTGAAAATAATGACCATCTCATTATTTTTGATCTCTTCACTTTCTCACAAAATGTTGAAGAGTTAGTTGAAATCTTTAAATGCCTCCTAACGCGTTCCATCACCGTTCATATTGCCAATATCAATATTGCTATAGAAACAAGTTCTAAACCACTTATTTTATTAGAACTTCTTTCTAAACAAGGAGAACTTACTAAAAATATGGAAAAAGAGAAGATACAAGGAAGGCCAAAAGGAAGAATGTCAAAATCAAAATTTGATATTTATAGGTCACAAGTGATAGAATTACTTGAAAATCGTGTATCGGTAAGCGAAATATCAAAAGTTTTACATGTAAGCCGTACTTCTTTAAAAGATTACATCAATTCAAGAGGTCTTAAAGATTTAGTCAAAGCCAAAATATTGTTACTTAAATCTTCAAAAAAACAAATATTTCATGCCAATACCCATACAGCTAAAGAGTGTTCACTAATCAAAGAGATTATAAATCAACCACAAGGAATAAAAAATGAGTTGTAGTATAGAAAATTCTTCTCAGCCAATTTATCGGTTCAAAAGATATCTTAGTTTTGGACTTATATCAATCATTTCAATCGTGTTACCATTTATTACTATTGATGGGAAACATATCTTTTTACTTAGCTTCGATAAAAAGCAATTGCACCTTTTATTTACTGCATTTGATATGCAAGAGCTCTATTTGATGCCTTTTGTACTCATTTTGCTTTTTTTGAGTATCTTTTTTATCACGACACTAGGTGGTAGAGTCTGGTGTGGCTGGGCTTGTCCTCAAACAAGCTTTAGACTTATTTATCGTGACTTAATAGAGACAAAACTTTTGGGAATTCGCAAGAGCATTAAAAATAAACAAAAAGAGACTGAAAGTGGTCAGGGTTTTAAAAAACTTTTAGCGTTCTTGATTTGGTCTGCACTCGCATTTTTGGCTGCAGCAAACTTTATATGGTATTTTGTGCCACCTGAAGATTTTTTTACTTATCTTCAAAATCCTATGGAACATACAGTTATGTATGGTTTCCTTACCTGTTTAGCGGCTTTTTTGATTTATGACATTATCTCATTAAAAGAAGATTTTTGTGTTTATATCTGCCCTTACGCAAGAGTTCAATCTGTATTATTTGATGAAAATACAATTCAGACTATTTACGATGAAAAACGCGGTGGAAAGATTTTTGATGACCATGGTAACAAGATGGGAAACAAACCACCGCTTCCAAGTGATGATTGCACAGGGTGTGAAGCCTGTGTCAAAGTTTGTCCAACACATATAGATATACGAAAAGGTATGCAACTTGAGTGTATCAACTGTCTAGAATGTGCCGATGCTTGTACTCCTATCATGGAAAAATTAGGTAAAAAATCACTTATCACTTGGACAAGTGCCAATGAGATAGAAAGAGGTATTAAAACGCAATATCTCCGCTTTAGGACAGTTGCCTATGGTGTAGCGCTCACGATTGCACTGATTGGTCTTTTTGCTATGGGTTCAACCAAAGAACATATGCTTCTCAATATTAACCGTACAAGTCAACTTTACAAAATTGCTGATGATGGTAAAACAATAGATAATGTTTACACATTTTTATTCCAAAATACAGATTCAAAAGACCATCAGTATTACTTTGAGGTTTCAGATCCTAATATCAAAATTGACAAACCCAGCGAGCCATTTTTACTCAAGTCTGGAGAAAAAGTCAAAAAAGTAGTTATTCTTTCCTCAATACCTAAAGAAATTAAAGCTGAAGGCGAAGATATCCCTATTGTTATTAAGGCATTTGCATTAGATGATAAAGAAAAAATTGTTGTTAATAGAGAAACAATATTTATTTATCCCAAAAAAAGTGACTATCATAACTAGCTACTTTACGGCATAGAGATAACAAATCTCTATGCCTACTTCCCCAGAAAAGAATAATATGCCAATCAATAAGCTTTTATTATCTCTCTTCCTTATCTTTTTTATAGGTTGCGGAGAGCTTGTAAGTGTGAAAAAATATGATACTGATTTTTTTATTACACAACCCATATCTTTACATGTAGAGGATTCACCCTTAAAAGAAGATATCAACGCTTTGTTAATAGCTGCTGGCTTTGTCATTGATGAGAGTAGTTCTATTCTACTAGAGGTTACAAGAGACCCTATCAACACAAATTGCCCACTTACAAATCCGAAAATGGCAAAAGAAACTTTCATACGAATAAGTGTTGTTCAAAATGGGGAAGAGCGCTATAGAATTCAGCGCAATCAAAAGGGGGAAATGAGTGTAGGTGATATTCAAAAAGTGATTGAAAAAATGAGAGGTGATTTAGTAAAGTAGTCACCAGATGATGAAAACATCATCTGGATTTTTTATATTAAAGTGCGGCTTTAGCTTGTTTAACAACTACAGCGAACGCTTCGGCATCATTCATAGCCATGTCAGCTAAAATTTTTCTATCTAAGTTGATATTTGCCTTATTTAAAGCGTTGATAAAGCGAGAATAGCTAATATCGTTTAATCTACAAGCAGCGTTGATTCTGGTGATCCAAAGTCTTCTAAAGTCTCTTTTTTTCTGGCGTCTATCTCTAAACGCATATACCATACTTCTTTCTAACTGCTCTTTCGCTTTTCTAAAGTGTTTTCTTCTGCCACTGTAGAAGCCTCTTGCCAATTTTAAGATTTTCTTATGGCGTCTTCTTCTGACAATACCTGTTTTTACTCTTGCCATTGTGTCTCCTTGACCAATAAAATGTCGGTGTCCCTAAGGGAACTTGCCCTCTTTCGAGGGGAACATTGCAAATTAATATAATGACTTTATGTCAAAAACTCTTGTTGGATAAAATTATGCTTTACAAAGCATTAATTTTATAGATTTCTCATCGCGACTATCTACAACTTTAGACTCTTTCAAACCACGCATTCTTTTGCTTGGTTTTTTAGTAAGAATATGACTTCTAAAGGCTGCGCCTCTTTTAATCTTGCTCTTACCAATCTTGAAACGCTTAGCTGCACCGCGTACCGTTTTCATTTTCGGCATGGATACTCCTTTGATGTACACTAAAAATCTGTTTGGATTTGACCCCTCTAGAAGATTAGAGGGGCTATTGTATCTTAATATTTCTTAGAAATAATTAAAAATGAGACTATTTTTTGGGAGTTACCAACATGTTGATATATCTACCCTCTAGCTTAGGAGTTTTTTCTCGTTCAGCAATATCTTCAATGAGTGGCCATAAGTTTTCTAAGACATGCTCTCCAGCTTCTGGATTTGACATCTCTCGTCCACGCAAGAAAACACGAAATCGTACATGCTTGCCCTCTTCTAAGAATTCGCGCGCATGTTTGACTTTATAAGCAATGTCATTTGAGGCAATTTTAACCGAAAGTTTAATCTCTTTAATCTCGATTATCTTCTGATTTTTTCTCGCTTCTTTGAGCTTTTTTTCTTGCTGATACTTAAACTTTCCGTAGTTCATAATTTTACAAACTGGTGGCGTTGCATCTGGAGCAATCAACACTAAATCTAAACCTAACTCATCCGCTTTTGCTAAAGCTTCTTTTCGGGTTATGATCCCATATTGTGTCCCATCGTCGCCGACACACCTTATCTCGTTTGCTCTAATGTCCTCATTAAGCATTACATCTTTGTCTTTACTCAAAAGTGTACCTCACTAAGCTTCTCCTTTAATTGTGATATTAATTCGTCTTTCGTTAAATTATACTGTATTCTTTCTCTTCTGTCTCTTACTGCGACTGTTTTTTGTTCAACTTCTGCATCGCCTAAGACTAAAATCATTGGAACACGCATCGTTTCAGCGTTTCTAATGCGTTTATTAAGGCTTTCATTTTTTGAAGATACCTCAACATCAACACCCTCAGCCATCAATGCGTTAGCCACTTCCTTAGCATAAGTCAAGTGAGCATCCGAAATAGGAATAATAACCACTTGCGTTGGTGCGATAAAGAATGGAAATTCACCCGCCGTGTGCTCGATTAAAATTCCGATAAATCGCTCAAATGAACCTAAAATCGCACGATGCAACATAACTGGTCGTGCATGTTCATTATTAGCATCCACATAAGAAATATCAAATCGCTCTGGCAAGTTAAAATCAACTTGGATGGTTCCACACTGCCATTTTCGCTTCAATGCATCGGTGATTTTAATGTCGATTTTAGGACCATAAAATGCCCCGCCACCTTCATCAATGCCGTATTTGATACCATTTTCATCAAGTGCATCTTTAAGCCCTTGTGTTGCTGCAATCCAATACGCCTCATCTCCAATAGATTTAGTAGGTCTAGTTGAAATTTCCATATCGTACTTAAATCCAAAAGCACTCATGATAGAATCGACAAAACTTAAAATTTCTATAACATTTTCTTTGATTTGGTCAGGTGTACAGAAAATATGTGCATCATCTTGAGTAAATTCGCGCACTCTAAAGAGTCCATGCAACACACCACTTTTTTCATGACGATGAACAACACCATACTCAAAAAATTTGAGTGGTAAGTCACGGTAACTTCTTACTTCGTTTTGAAAGACTTTAATGTGACCCAAACAGTTCATCGGCTTAATACCGTATTCTGCGTCATCGATCACCGTAAAATACATATTTTCGCCATAATTTTCATAATGACCACTCGTCTTCCATGCATCTGATTTTAAAATCTCAGGACCACGAACGGGCTGATACCCTCTTTGTCTATGGGCTTTAAATAAAAGTTGTTCGAGTTTACTGCGAAGTCTTCCACCATTGGGTAACCAAATAGGAAGTCCAGCCCCTACTTCTTCATCAAAAGTAAAGAGTTTAAGTTCATTTCCAATTTTTCGATGATCGCGTTTTTTAGCTTCTTCGATCATGGTGACATAGTCTTTAAGACTCTCTTTATCCGCAAAAGCAATACCATAAATGCGTGTTAGCATTTCGCGTTTTTCATCACCACCAAGGTATGCACCAGCCACTTTAATGAGTTTAAAAAATCTCAAATATCGCGTATTGGGGACATGAGGGCCTCGACATAAATCTTCGAAATCACCTTGTTTATAGACAGAAACTTCGCCATCAGGGATACGAAGTAAAACTTCTTGTTTCAAATCATCATTGGCAAATTGTTTGACAACAGCACTCTTAGTGGTGTAACTTTTTTCAATGGGGAGTTTTGAGTTGGCAATTTCTTGCATCTTCTTTTCGATCTCTTTAAGATCTGCGTCACCTATCTTTTCGCTTACACGAAAATCATAGTAAAAACCATCTTCTATCACAGGCCCTACAAAAAATTGTGCATCTTTATAGAGTGCTTTAATCGCTTGAGCCATCATATGTGCACATGAGTGACGAATCAACTCAAGAGCCTCTTTAGAATTATCAAACAAAATGGCATTTTCGTAAGTGGAGGAAGTGGCAGCAGCAGTTTGAGTATCGATAGTTTGATCGCCTACTTTATAGGCTAAAACATCTTGTGTCATCGGTATTTCCTTTTACTTGTATGAACTCCCAAACCAACGGGAGAACAAAAAAATGGTGGTCGCGAGAGGATTCGAACCTCCGACCACTACCTTGTCGAGGTAGTGCTCTACCAACTGAGCTACGCGGCCATATCATTTTAAGAGTTGAGATTATAGCAAAAAAAATAAGAAAATCAACTTTTTTGTAGAAATTCTTTACATGTAAAGCCTATTAAGCCTTTTTTGAGCTTTTCCATGAGAGGTATAAAATCATCACAACACCAAAGTCTATCATCACATCTGCAAAATTAAAGACGGCAAATTCAAATCCATAATGCCAAAAAAGATAATCCACTACACCGCCATGAATAAATCTGTCAAACACATTACTAAGCCCTGCTCCTGCGATAATTCCCGCAGGAAAAGCATATTTTATAAATGTCTCTTTTTCCCAAATCAAGTAACTGCATAGACCTACGATAAGAATTAACTGAATATATTTAAGATATTCATCTAAAAAAGAAAGCATCGAAAAAGCAACGCCTTTATTAAATGTCAAAACCAGTGAAAAATAGTCTCCATTCCAGCGAAGCCCTTCTAAAAAAAGTGTTTTGAGCCACTGATCAATACAAAAAATGACAACAAGTGAAACAAGAAAAAATTTCAAAGCCCTATTCATTAAGAGCGCTTTTCAAAAATTTGACTGTTTTATCCATACTCTCTTCCAAGATTCTTTCTTCCTTGCCCTCAAGTAAAATACGCAGTAGATTTTCGGTTCCAGAGTAACGAATCAAAACGCGAATTTTTTTACCTTCAATCTCTTTAACCAGTGCTGGATAGCCTTTTATCTCTGACAAGGGAATTTTATTATCGACTGTAATATTCTGTTGGAGTTGAGGATAGAGCTCAAAAGGATTGAGTAATTTACTCACTTTTTTCTTCTCAATGAGCACACAGTGCATAACACACAGTGCTGCCACTAACGCATCGCCTGTTTTCGCAAAATCGGAGAGAATGATATGCCCACTTTGTTCACCGCCGAAGTTGATTTTTTCCTTATACAAGGCTTCTAAGACATTTTTATCGCCGACATCACAGCGGTATGTTTTGATACCATCTTTTGTCAGATAATCTTCTAACGCTTGATTGCTCATAACAGTAACACATGCGCCATTGTTAGTGAGTGCGTTTTGACTTTTGAGGAAAGTGGCAATCTTGCCTAAAAGCTTATCGCCATGTATAGGATTTCCATTTTCATCGACTACCACAAGTCTATCAGCATCACCATCAAAAGCAAATCCCACATCTGCACGAAGGCGTCTTACTTCTTCGCCTAATTCTTCGGGATGTAAAGCGCCACAATTTAAATTGATATTGCTTCCATTGGGTTCATCATTAATCATAATAACATCAGCACCTAATTCATTAAAAATCGTTGGAGCGACTTTATAGGCTGCGCCATTGGCAGTATCTAGGACAATACGAAAGCCTTTAAGCGTCAGATTTTTAGGAAAAGAGTTTTTAATTTGCACGATGTAGCGCCCAATAACATCATCAACCCGTTTAGAGCGCCCTATATCAAACTCCATCGTCTGATTTTTTTCGATTAACTCATCATCATAGTAAATCTTCTCGATTTCCATTTCATCGGCTTCACCTAGTTTATTGCCAAATGAATCAAAAAATTTGATACCATTATCAAAATAAGGATTGTGCGAAGCACTAATCATAATTCCCGCGTCACAACGCATGTCTTCTGTTAAAAAAGCAATGGCAGGAGTTGGCATTGGTCCGATTTGCCTGACATCATAACCAACAGCTGTCAAGCCTGAAACAATGGCATTTTCTATCATATACCCACTGCGTCTGGTGTCTTTGCCGACTAAAATTTTATTGGTAATGGAATTTTTACGAAAATAAATACCAGCAGCCATTGCTAAACGCATCGCCATAAAAGCATTCAGTTTTTTTCCTGCTTTCCCTCGTACTCCGTCTGTTCCAAAAAGTTTCATTTGTATTTCTCACTTTACATGTAAATATTTATCCCAATTGTAACAAAACTTTTTTAATCTTTACATGTAAAGTGTATAATAGTGCCTAAAGTACTTATACCAAAGGATAAATAGATGAATTTAGACAAGGTTATCTCAGGATTTTTTATTATCTTAGCCATGACACTTAACTTTGGCTTTTTTTATGGTGATTTAAGCGATATTGAACTGCATAGTAAATATGAGCTTTTTGCTGCTCTAGTCGTCAATATCATTGCCACAACTCTTAAAATTGGGGATAAAACACAGCTAGGCTCAGTTCTTTTAGCGACCAGTCTTGTAGCAGATATGCAACTGATTGCTTCTGCAACGATTTGGACAATAGCATCCTATGCGTATACAGTAGATCGTGAAATTGCCTCAATTGTTATCAGCCTTAGCGGTGGAGCTTTAATGGCAAATATTACCAGTGTCTTTTTATACATTGGCGACACCTTAAAATCTAAGCGTTAGGAAGATTCTTGAAAAGCAGCTCTTTATGGCTTATTTTACAGCGTATGCGTACGCCTTTTTTAGTTATTATTATCACTTATACTGTTTCTATCATAGGGCTTTTGATCATCGATGGCATGGATAACAATGGGAATGTCTACAAATTAACCATTTTTGATGCTTTTTATTTTATAAGCTACACTGCCACGACCATAGGATTTGGTGAAACTCCTTTTGCATTTACTTATCCTCAACGCATCTGGGTCTCTATGAGCGTATTTTTTACCGTCACGGGATGGTTTTACAGTCTTGGAAGTTTAATTACTATATTACAGGATAAACTTTTCATCCAAGAGTTTCAAAAAGCAAAGTTTATTCGCAATATCAGTACTTTAAAAGAGCGTTTTATCATCATTCTCGGCTACAACTCCATTACCAGTGAAATCATTAAAAAAGCTAACGAATATGGTCTTCGCGCTGTGGTTGTTGAAAAAGAAGAAAGTAAACGAGACGCTCTTTTGTTAGAAAATTTTACACCGTCTGTTTATTGTCTTAACGCAGATGCATACGACTCGGAAGCACTTGAAATAGCTGGTATCAAATCACCTTTTTGTAAAGCCATTGTGAGTCTTTTTGAAAATGATGCACTCAATCTTCGCATTGCGCTCACGGCAAAGGTTCTCAGCCCCAACATTACCATGGCCATTAAATCTACCACCAAAAACCACACCGAAAATTTGCTTGATTTGGGTGTGCAGATTATTGAAAACCCCTTTGACATTATTGCAAAACAAATTCATATGGCTATCAACACCCCCAACACGCTCAGGCTTGCCCGTTGGATTTATGGTTTATCCCATTTATCTGACCCTCTTTTAAACCTTCCTCGAGGAAAATACATCGTTTGTGGCTACGGGAGAATGGGTAAAAGTATTTACGAAGTGCTCAAAGAAAACGATTTTGATATTGCTTTTGCGGAAATTGATGTGGAAAAAACCAAACAACTTCCCTCTTTTGAGCGTAAAATGGTTCATATTGGGGATGGAGACGATAGAGAAATGCTTAAAGACCTTGGTGTCGAATCGTGTGTTGGTATTATTGCTGGAACCAATGACGATACAACGAATCTTTCTATCTTAGCAACTGCGCGCAAACTCAACCCAAATATCATTACCATTGCACGCGAAAATGAGTTAGAAGATTTTTCTATTTTTAATAACTCTCGCATTGATATAGTTTTTATACCTGCTAAAGTTCTTATCACCAAAACAGTTCATGCTATTATTAACCCAGCCTTGGATCTGTTTATCAAACATATTAATACCCTGAACGAAGAAAGAGTTATTTTACTGACAAAAGAGCTTTTAAACCTTGATTTAGATCCGCTTCTTTTTACATGTAAGATTGATGAAGCAACAACACCTATGATTTTTCAACACGCTGGACCTATTAGGTTAAAACTGCTCAAGACTTCTTTAAAAAACTACCTTTTAGAAAATAATCTTATAACCCTCATGCTTGTTCGTCGTAAAGAGGTTATTTTACTGCCTTCTTGGGAAACTATCTTGGAAAAAAATGACCTATTATTATTTGCTGGTGATGCCAATGCTCAAGACCATCTTGAGTATATTACACAAAATCCTCATGAGTTTTATTATGCGCTTTATGGTAAAGAAAAGGGATTTTTTCACACACTTTTCACCAAATCAGCTTCTTAACCCCTAAAAAATGCAAAAGAAGCTATTTTTATTTTAAAAAACACTTAAAATAAGTTCCATTTAATATTAATTTTTATATAATCTACGCCTAAATTTAAATTGAAAGGCTTATCTATGGCAAATCACAAGTCAGCAGAAAAGCGTATTAGACAAACTATAAAGCGCACAGAAAGAAATAGATTTTATAAAACTAGAATCAAAAATCTTACAAGAGCGGTTAGAGAAGCAGTTGAAGCTGGAGATCAAGCAGCAGCTGAATTAGCATTGAAAAATGTTAATAAAAACTTCCATGCTTACTCAAGCAAAGGTATTTTAACTAAAAATACTGCAGCAAGACGCGTAAGCAGATTGTCTAAAATGGTCAATACGCTAGGTAATGTTGCTGCATAACCTGCGGCAACACCTCTTTTCCTCCTTTACATGTTAAAAGATAAATTACTTCCCTTTGTAGAACGCTACAATGAGTTAACCACACTTTTGAGTAGCCCTAATATTGCCGATGATATTAAAAAGATGACTGCCCTTTCTAAAGAGCAAGCAAGCTTGGAAAAAATCAAAGACACAACCAACGAATATCTCCAAACATTGAACAATATCGAAGAAAATCGTGCATTGCTTGATGATGAAGAGTTGGGTGAATTAGCAAAAGAAGAACTTAAAGAGTCTGAGGCTCGTAAAGAAGCTATCGAAGAAGAAATCAAAGTTTTACTACTCCCGACTGACCCTAATGATGATAGAAATATCTTTTTGGAAATTCGTGCAGGAACAGGTGGTGATGAAGCAGCTATTTTTGTAGCTGACCTTTTCAAATCTTACTTACGCTATGCCGAAAACAGGGGATGGAAAGTTGAAGTCGTCTCTTCAAGTGAGGGTGTTTTAAATGGTTACAAAGAAGTTATCGTGCTTATTAAAGGGCAGGGTGCTTTTTCACGACTCAAATATGAAGGTGGCGTGCACAGAGTTCAACGCGTTCCTTTAACTGAATCACAAGGTAGAGTTCATACTTCAGCTGTCACCGTGGCAGTTATGCCAGAAGTTGATGATGTAGAGATAGAAATCGCGGCAAATGACCTTAAAATTGATGTTATGCGCTCTTCTGGAAATGGCGGTCAATCGGTTAATACGACTGATAGCGCTGTTCGAATCACACACTTACCAACTGGTTTAGTTGTTGTCAATCAAGATGGCAAATCACAGCACAAAAATAAAGATGCGGCCATGAAAGTTCTCAAAGCAAAACTGTATGACCTTGAGCTTCAAGAACGAAATGCCAAAGAGAGCGAAGCAAGAAAAATGCAAGTTGGCTCAGGCGATAGAAGTGCTCGCATTAGAACTTACAACTATCCACAAAACCGTATAACTGACCATAGAGTAGGGCTAACACTTTATAGATTGGATGCCATTATGGAAGGTGGGCTTTACGACGAAGTTATTGAACCTATCATCGCACACTCACAAGCAGAATTGATGAAAGAAGCAAATCTATAATCAATTGTGATTATTTATCATAAATTTGTAGGTTGTTTTGCTCGATCATCTCTTTGAGCATTCTGTTATATTCATACTTTAACTCCGAATAATTTACCATCGTTTTCGTAGCTTCAATCCCCGTAAAATTCTTACCTTTATTTCGAGCTTCCAATCTTTTATTTCTAAAATCTGTATAGGCTTCATTGGTATTGAGATTGAGCATATAGGAATTAACCGATTTTTGTAGCGATGAGAAGATACGAATCATATGCGTCTTCCCAATCGCCCTATTTTGAGGAACAAGACCAACACCTGAATATGTCCAGTGCCCAAAAAGATTATTGGCTTCTCTGGCAAAACGACTTTTTCCCCATCCACTTTCCACCGCAGCTTGAGAAAGCGCTAATGAGATAGGGATAACATCTACGCGTTTTAAAAACTCATCACGGTCAAAGAGATTTTCTACGCCATATTTATTGCGAAGGGAGATGAGATAGCCAACATTGCTTTGATTGAGCCCTCTAAAAGCATCTGGGACGGCCTTAACAAAGAAATTAGTGATAAATTCTCTATCTGCTTTGATATCATTATTGGCTTTATCGACCATGACTTTCATCTCTCGGATAAATTCTTCTTTTTGCTGTGCATTATCTTCGATTTTATAATACGCAGGAGAAAGTCCCGCTGCAACCATACTAAGAGGATAAAGAAAACAGCAGAGGATGAAGATTTTAAACAAAAATTTCACGATTTTTTAGGGTTCCAAAACCGTTTCAAAGATTTTTTGTACCCTACCTTTGAAGAAAAGTATATTATCTTGAATTCTAAGGCTAAGTTCTTCTTTGCTTGTAGGATAAACTTTCACACACTCGCCTACCATTTTTTCAAGATATGCCGCATAAAAAGAAGCTGCCATTCCCGTGCCACATGCCAAAGTTTCATCTTCAACACCTCGCTCATAAGTCCTTACATGTAAAGCATTATTTTTGAGCTCCACATAGTTAACATTGGCATTGTACTTATCTCGCATTTGCCTTGCAATGGTTTTATCAAAAGAATTTACATCCTCTACGAAAGCCACCAAATGAGGAACTCCCGTGTCGTAAAAGTGCCAAACCAAGCCATATTCGCTCAATGGTTCACTCATTTTTTGGGGACTCGTAAGTTCCGTTTCGACAACATCTCCCTCAACAACAGAACTAATCACTCCAGCACCTGTCAGAAAACGCATAGTTTTATCGGCTAATTGATTAGTATACGCATAATGCGCACAGGCTCTCGTACCATTACCGCACATTGAAGCCATACTTCCATCACTATTATAAAATTGCCACGCAAAATCATAAGTAGTATGTGGCAATAGGACGATAAGCCCATCCGCACCAATGCCTTTTTGCCTATCGCATAATTTCCGAGCTAACTCACTTCTATCAAAAGTTTGAAAGGAGTGAAAAATGACAAAATCATTGCCGCTGGCATTATATTTTGTTATCTGCATATTTCCCCCTTATAAATTTGATACATTTTTCAATCTCTTCTTCTAAAAATTTCATATCAAACGAGTTATTGATTAAAAAATCTGCCATCACTTTTTTCTCTTCGATACTTATCTGCGCATCAATACGCTTTTGCGCCTCTTCTTTGGTAAAATTTTCGCGAATCATCAATCTTTTGCGTTGTACCTCAACAGGAGCATACACTACAACCACCATTTTACAGTGATATCCACTACTCTCAAAATAGAGCGGTATATCGATGATATAAGGCTTTTGTGCCACTTCCAAAAGCTCACTTCTTCGCAAAATCTCTTCACGAATCAAAGGATGTAAAAAAGCATTCAGTTTTTCTCTCTCTGTCTTATTGCTAAAAATTAAACTACCTAAAGCTTTTCTATCGATTACGCCATCAACAACAACACTCTTTCCAAAAAGAGCTTCGACTTCTTTTACATGTAAAGGCAAAATCTCTTTAGCTATCAAATCTGCATCAATAACCTCAAAACCTTTTGCTCTTAAAAGCGAAGAAACGGTACTTTTACCCGTTGCAATGCCACCCGTTAAAACAATCGCATGTTCATATGCCATTTTTTACCATTGCCTTTTCATTTTTATTACGATTTTAACATAGTTTTGTTAAAATCTATTAATCATAAATTAAAGGTATATCCATGGGTACAGTTAGCTACAAAGACGCGGGTGTCGATATCGATGCGGGAAATCAATTTGTCGAGAATATTAAGCCTCTTGTAAAATCAACTTTTGATGCCAATGTTATCGGTGGAATTGGTTCATTTGCAGGCGCATATGAACTTCCTAGTGGCTATCAAAAACCTGTTATTTTAGGTGCAACAGATGGTGTTGGTACTAAACTTAAACTTGCGATTGACTCTGGTATTTACGATACAGTAGGCATTGACCTTGTTGCGATGTGTGCGAATGACCTTATCTGTAACTTTGGAACACCTCTTTTCTTTTTGGACTACTACGCGATGAGTAAACTTGAAATTGATGCAGCAGTTAGCATTGTTAAAGGAATCGCTGAGGGTTGTAAAGATGCGGAATGTTCGCTTATTGGTGGAGAAACAGCTGAAATGCCAGGAATGTACCATGGTAAAGATTTTGATCTTGCTGGTTTTGCCGTAGGCATCGCAGAAAAAGATGAGATGAACCGACTTCCACATGTAAAAGCTGGCGATATTTTAATAGCGCTTCCAAGTTCTGGTGTTCATTCCAATGGCTTTTCGTTGGTGCGAAAACTCTTTTTTGACAAGCTAGGATATAGCTTTGACACACCATTTAATGGTAAGCCTCTTATAGAAACACTTTTAACACCCACGCGTATCTATGTAAAACTCTTTAAACAACTTAAACAACACATCAATGCTCTTGCACACATCACAGGTGGCGGTATCGTTGAAAATTTACCTCGTGTACTACCCGAGGGTCTTCAAGCATGTGTTTATAAATCTAAAATTAAAACCTTGCCTGTCTTTGATTTTATGGCTCAATATGTCGAAGAAAGTGAAATGCACCGTACCTTTAACATGGGCGTAGGCATGGTTCTCGTTGTTAGCCCTGAAAATGTTGACGCCGTACTTGCCAATAGTGATGGTTACATCATCGGTGAACTCAAAGTGGGCGAACGAAGCGCGATTATGCTCTAATGACTCCTATTTATATTCTCTCAAAAGTCTTCACATACTCGGTTTTACCGCCGAGTATATTTATTATTGCCTTGTTCCTTGCTTCTCTTTTCGCTAAAAAATTTCGTCTTTTTTTCTTTACATGTAGCGCTCTTTTTTATGCGCTCAGCAATACCTATGTTGCGGATGCGCTACTCTCCCCCCTTGAAAAACCTTATAATGTTCCCTTACAAGAAACTCGTGTTGATGCGCTCATCGTACTCAGTGGTGGAAGCACCAAGGGTGCGTCCAATCTACCTTTGGGAGATGAAGCCTATAAACGCACAATGTGGGGATTAATGATAGCAAAATCACACAATGTGCCACTGCTTTTTAGTGGGGCAGGGGTCAATCAAGACTATTCTGAAAGCGATGCTTTTTTAGACACTATTAAAGAGCTAAAAACACATCTTGGTATAGAAATACCAATAGATAAAACCCTTAAACAAAGAGAGTTTTCTTTACATGTAGAATCTAAAAGCATTGATACTTACGAAAATGCAAAGCTAAGTAAAATGGCTTTTGAACGAGAGGGAATTACACAACCGACTATCTATCTCGTCACCTCAGCCTATCATATGCGCCGCTCTATAAAACTCTATGAACACTTTGGCTTTAAAGTTATCCCTGCTGCAACATCATTTCAAATGAGCACGAGAGCAAAAGATGCGTGGAATTATCTACCAAGTATTGGGGCACTGAACAAAAGCTATACGGCATTACACGAATACGCAGGACTTTTGAGCTTAAAGCTTCGAGGAATTTAACTAACTTCGCTTATCATTTGTTATCTTATAAATAAAACTAAATACCTCTGCAACTGCTTTATAGAGCATCGGAGGTATCTCACGATTGAGTTCTATCTTGGAGAGCAACTCTACTAAATCAGCATCTTTTTTAATGAATATATCGTGCTCATTTGCTAATTTGATGATATTATTAGCAACCTCGCCTTTCCCTTTGGCAACGACTTTAGGTGCATCACTTTTTTCTTTGTCATATTTAAGTGCAACCGCTTTTTGGATTTTTGGTGGTGGATTCATATGCTTATATTGATGCCAAAGTTTAATTGCTCATCTGCAAAATAATCATTTTTTGCGCCATTAGTCTCTTTATATTCGATGATTTTAATACTCCCCGTAATAAGTCCAACTTCATTGAGCGCTTGTTTTAATGAACTTAAATGCTCACTCACTTTTTCTTTAAGCTCATTTTTCTGTGTGGCGATAGTAATATCAATGTATTTATCTTGCGAGAGAAGAAGCATCATATTTATTTTTCCATACTGCTCTAAATCAAGGTCAATTTGACAATGAAAATGGTTCTCTTGCGTTTGTTTCATTTGCATGGAACCACCACTTAGTCCTTCCCATGTAAAAGGGATGTACAGATGAGCTGAGCTACTCACAAAAGAGGCTAACTGATGGTAGTCTATCTGCGTGAGTAGTTTGTTGGTCGCTTCTAGTGCTTCATTTGCTTTAGGGCTAGTAGAAGTAGTTAGATTTTCGTGCAAATGGGTTAAAACACCTTTCATATCACTCAGCATCTCAACATCGGTGAGGTTTAGTGAGAGTTTTTGCATCACGGCAGGAGAGATAAAAACTTCAGGCTTCAAAAGAGAGACTATTCTTTGTTCTAACTGTGTACGACTATCGATATAGTGCGCTTGTTTGGGAGCACTTGGGTCACTGATGGCGATTTGTGTTTTAATGCGATTGGTCAGCATTGTTAGCTGGTCTTGAATAGATAATTCATCTTGTGTTACCACTGTTTGCATGACTAAACTAGGCTTAGATACGAGTGTTTCAATCTGTACGACTAAAGGCTTCATCTCATTTTCGTTGGAAATAATTTTGGGAAGTTCTTGTTTGAGTGTGCTTAAAAGCTCTTTGACTTGTGCTGTAAAATGCTGTTCTATTTCCACAGACTGTGGAGAATTTTCAATTTTTGAGGTGATTAAAGCCATTTGTTTTATACTATTTTCAAGTTTATTTACGATTTGATTGGCATCCTTAAGCATGGGTGGTGATTCAAACGAGAGATGTTGTTTCACACTTTGACGGAAAAGGTCTAGCACAGATTTAAGCGTACTTTGTAATTCACTTGGCAACATTTCTTTAGGGTTTTCAAGTTTTTGTATCAGTGTTGCCATTTCTTTAGTTAAACTCGCACTCTTATTAGTCTGTGATAAATGCTCTTTTAACTCTGTTACTAAAGACTTAACATCACTTACGACTGCTTCTTTACTAAGCGTGTTAGCTAACTTAGATTCTAAAAAAACACCTGAATTTTGCACTTGTTCTTTTAAAATTTTGGCATCAACACTTTGTATATTTTTCTCAAAATTTTGCAGAAAAAGCAAAGGCTTTTCCAAACTAGGCTCACTCTTTAAAAAAGTTATCAAGGATTTTAAATCATTGGTAAAATTGCCAAGATTTTTAAAAACAGGTGTGTTTTGCAAAAGGTCTAAAATAGCACTTTTGGATTTTGCTTCACTCACTAAACTACCCAATAAATTAGCGACGATTTCTTTTACATTAGAAGAAGTGGGAGGAGGCGTTGCACTCGGTGCCTCAGTGGCACTTAAAAATGCTTGTTTGAGTGCTTCTTGGGATACTTTTTTATCAACTGTTGTCGTAGTTGTCTGGGCATTCAATAAAAGAGCTGTTGAAATCTGCATCAGCGTGGTGAAGGGCTTAACTCTTCAAGCACTTTTTGAGCGCATTTTTTAGAATTACTGACACAATCATTGACCGCAACTCCAAAATAGGCATTTGAATTGAGATAAAGGCCTTTGTGTTGCTGTAATCTATTGAAAATTTTAACCATTTTATCTTTATGACCCAGCCCATAATTAGGTATTCCTTTTTCATAGCGCTTGACAAATACAACATCAGGCCCGTCGTCTATCCCCATCGTCTCACGGATACCCATTTTTGCTATGCTAACAAGCTCATCATCGCCTTTGAGTGCAAGGGAAGGGTTTCTTTGCCCTCCTATCATCACACGAACTGATTTTGCATTCTGTGGCGCTCTATCGCCAAAGATTGAGCTATCCCACAAAACGCCTAAAATGCTTTTTTTTGCCGATGTTGTTGTCAGTAAACCAAAACCATCAAGCGGATGAGAAAGGTCATAATATCCAAAGCCGACGATACTTATGGGCGAATATTCTATCTCGTTTAAATCTTTAGCTAATGACTTATCAATGTTCTCTAAAAGTTTTGCGCTAATATAGGAGGGCGTTGCTAAAATCACACGATCAAACAGGACTTCGCTTTCTTGTGTAGTTACGATATATTTTCCATTTTTAGGTTTAATATCACTTACTTCACACTGCATTTTAATCTCTATTTTGCATACACTAGCAAGTCTTTGGATAAACGAACTCACACCTTGCTTAAAGCTCATCAAAACGCCACCAGGACCTGCTTCTTTTTTCTTTTTAGCAAGCATTCCTTTAAATAATCCACCATACTCTTTTTCAAGCTTGACCACGGCAGGAAATGCAGAATTAACAGAAATTTTATCAGGCGTTGAACCAAAAATACCTGCAACCATTGCGTCTAAAAAGACATTTGTCATCTCTTTACCTACTCTTCGATAGCCAAAAGACTGTAGCGTTTCATCAGTATCATCTTTTTTGGGAGAGACAAAAAATTCACCTGCAACTCTTATTTTCCCTATCCATGATAAAAGAGGAGAGCGCAAAAAAGCTTTAGGAGATTCAGGGAGGGGACATAAAAAATCTTTGTAGATAAATCGTTTTCGAGCACTATCATTACTTTGGATTAAAATATCACGACAACCACTTTCTTCTATAAGAGCTAAGGTATCTGGCTTATTGGATAAAAAACCATTACTGCCAGATTCAAAGAAAAAGCCTTCGACTTCTTGGGTCATCATGGAACCACCCAATTTATCTTTGGTTTCAAAAAGTGTTATTTCAACATCAGGTCTAGCTTTTGAGATATAAAATGCCGTTGCTAAACCACTGATTCCGCCGCCAACAATTGCTATCTTCATCATTTCTCCAACTTTGATAATATCTTTTAATTCTATGCCATTTTATCTTTATTTTTAATTTTTATCATCCATTCATCGAGCGTTTTTTCAAATCCCACGCCCAAACTGTCATAAAAACGAAGAGGCTTTTCCAAATACTTTTGCTCAACCCAGCCACCAAAATCATGTGGATACAAATAGCCTTTAGGGGAGGGGCTTTGCAGATGTGCAGGGACACTGAGCGCTTTTTCATTTTTTACATAGGCTAGGGCATTGTTAATGGCAGTGTATGCGCTGTTTGATTTTGGGCTACATGTAAGATAAATAAGACACTGCGAAAGGATGATGCGAGACTCTGGGTAACCGATTTTACTCACGCTATTTAGCGTACTACTCGCTAGATTTAACGCTTGAGGGTTGGCATTGCCAATATCTTCACTGGCTAAAATCACCAGTCTTCGCGCTATAAAATCAGCACTCTCTCCCCCGTCAATCAGCCTTGCAAGATAATAAAGCGCCGCATCTACATCACTACCTCGCACGCTTTTAATCATGGCACTGATGAGATTATAATGCGTTCCATCGCTACTAACGCCATCTTTAAGTGCGTTTGGTCGAAGACCTCTGAGTATTTCAAGGCTTACATGTAAATCTACTTTGAGCGCAAATTCTAAAAGATTGAGCAAGGAGCGGCTATCTCCGGCACTTGAACTAAGGAGATAATCTTTGGCATCTTCATCTATCGTAAAGTCTATTTTTTGCCTCACGCGAGCAAGAATATCTTCCATATCAGACAATTCAAGAGGATAAAACTCAAATAGCATTGTTCGCGATCTAATACCTGAACTAAGCGTAAAATAGGGATTTTCAGTCGAAGCTCCAATGATAATAGCTTCGTGATTTTCCATAGGAAGCAAAAGCACTTCTTGTTGTGTTTTTGAAAGCCTGTGGATTTCATCAATAAAAATGAGCGGTTTTTGAAGTGCATTTTTATGATTAGCAAAAATTTTGCGAAACTCTTCAACCTTTACACTGGTGGCATCAAGCTCATAAAAAGGGAGTTGTAATTCGTTAGCAACGATGCGTGCTAGTGTTGTTTTACCAACACCAGCTGGTCCAAAGAAGATAGCATGAGACATAGAGCCTGATTTTAGGAGTTTTCTAAAGGGGCTATTTTCCCCACTTAGATGCTTTTGCCCACTGATTTCTTCGATGAGTTTAGGGCGAAAGAAGAGGGCGAAGTTATTGATCATCGCCTTTTTTTCCTTCTTCAAATTCAAGATAATCTCGAAGTGCTGCATATTCAGTAGCCTCTAAAAATCGATGCTTTCCGGGTTTGAGCATATCAAGATCAATTTTTCCATAACTCACGCGTTTAAGGTCAACCACTTCAACATCAAAATAGCCAAAAAATCGTCTAAGTTCGCGATTTTTTCCCTCATTTATCATAACTTTCACAGTAGAGTAAGTCGGTGTGTTTTTGATGATACGATACGCTAAAAATGGTGCAAATTCCATAGAACGAATGGAACTTTGTTCGTGTCCACCTTTCCTTGCATCTTCGATAAACATCCCCTCTTTCATCGCAAGCTCCATCGCTTGAGTGACTGAACCATTAATCTTTACATAATAAACTCGCTCCAAATCTCCATGCATCAATGCAGAAACAACTGCTGGTGAGTCCGAGAGAAGCAATAAGCCCTCACTCGCAAAGTCAAGTCTTCCCACACTAAGATAATGCGAAAATCGCTTTGGCAAAGTATCAAAAATCGTCTTTCTTCCGCGGTCATCTTTTTTACTGACTAACTCACCTTTTTGTTTGTGATAAACAATAACTGAGTACTGACTCTTTTCAAAAAGTGCGTTACCTTTGACTTCAATTCTATTTTTAAAAGTGACTTTCATCGACAAATCTTCGGCAACCTTACCGTCGACTTTGACCAGTCCTTGTTTGATAAGCTCATCTGCTTCACGCCTAGAATAGTGCGTGTTGTGAGAGATCATCTTGTTTAATCGTGTTAATTCCATTATTTTATTCCTGCTTCCACTAAATTGTGGATATGTAATACACCCTCTAGCACACCATTTTTATCAGTTATCGCTAAAAGTTGTATTTTATGCTTCTCTATAAAAGAGAGCGCATCACTCGCTAGAAGCGTTGAATCTTCTAGTTTTTTAGGGTTTTTAGTCGCATAATCGTATGCTAAAGCTTCCATCGAAAAATCATTTCGCATCAAAGCTCGTCTTAAATCTCCATCACTCAAAATTGCTAACAGTTTATTATGCTTATCTGTTATTAAAACATTACCCAGTCTTCCTTCACTCATCGTGATAATAGCCTCTTTTAGTGGCGTTTTTTGACTCACAATTGGAAGGTTTTCAGACATCATCAAATCTTTAACTTTAACAAATAATTTTTTGCCCAAACTTCCACCAGGGTGGAATGAAGCAAAATCTTCTTTTTGAAAATTTTTCTTTTTCATCAAACACACCGCTAACGCATCACCAAGGGCAAGAGTGAGTGTCGTAGAACATGTGGGTGCAACATCCAAAGGGCAAGCTTCTTTTTCTACATGTAAAGGTAAAAAGATGTCACTATAATAACCCAAAGATGAATCTTTTGTCTTTGCCATGCCAATCAAAGGAATATTAAATCGTTTGATATGAGGAAGGATTTTAATAAGCTCCTCACTCTCTCCACTATAACTAATCGCCAAAACAGCATCATCTTTACTCATCATACCTAGGTCGCCATGCATAGCTTCAGTTGGATGCAAAAAGAAGCTACTCGTCCCCGTACTCGCTAAAGTAGCAGCTATCTTAGCGCCTATCAATCCACTTTTGCCCACACCGGTAACGATGAGCTTGCCTTTGATATTGGCAATCAAATGAGTCGCTTCTGCCATCTCAGAACCAATCAATTTTGCAGCATTACTAAGCTCTTTTGCTTCTAATTCTAAAACTTCTTGGGCAATTTTTATAAAATCATTCATTCGTTTTCCTACATCATAAATATGGTTGGAACAATCGTTGGGTACTTTTTCATCTGCCTATAAATATGCTTTCTTACTACCTGTCTCACTTCATTTTCCAATGCTCTCGCATTTTCAAGAAGTTCTTTTTTAGCATTAACGATAAATTGGTCAATCACGCCTTCCATCTCGATAGAAAATGATTTATCATCTTTATCTGGTACTAAGCCATAACTAATAATTTTTGGTTTTGAGATAAGTTTATGCTCACTTTTGTCTAACTGAATAACTAACATAACAAGCCCAGAATCAGCTAATTTTTGGCGGTCAATGACTACATCGTCAGCGATTTGTTCATTAATTTGATTATCAATAAAGACTTTACCTGTTTTAACTGTTTTAACTTTTTTCATATATTTTGCACAGACTTCTATCTGATCGCCATCGCTCATTAAGACGATATTGCGTTCAGGAATGCCACATTGCATGGCTGTTTCTTTATGCTTGGTAATGTGATTGTATTCACCATGCACAGGTAAAAAGAACTTTGGTTTTACAAGTCGTAAGATAAGTTTTTGCTCTTCTTGTGCCGCGTGACCGCTTACATGTATCTCACTAAAGTCTTGATAAGCTACATTAGCACCACTTTTCATTAAAAAGTTTAAGACTTTAGAGACACTACCCTCATTCCCTGGAATCGCTTTTGCAGAGATAATAATCTGGTCTGTTGGCTTAATTTTAACATGACGATGTTCATCCGTTGCCATACGGTAAAGCGCACTCATCGTCTCACCTTGGCTTCCTGTTGTTACAATGAGTACATCTTTATCCGGATATTTATTGACTTCATGTGGGTCGATAAAGATACTTTTATCCAGTTCAATATATCCCAAATCAATCGCCGTAAAGAGGTTTCGCTCCATTGAACGACCAATAACAGAAACTTTTCTACCATACTTCAACCCATAATCAATGGCTTGGTAAACTCTGTGGATATTAGAAGAAAAAGTTGACATAATCACTCTGCCTTTTGCCTTAGCAAAGATAGAATCAAAAGTCTTTCCAACGGTACTTTCACTTCGAGTAATACCCTCTTTATATGAGTTTGTACTATCACTCATCAAACATAAAACACCTTTTTCACCATAATGAGCGAAACGGTTTAAATCCGTCACAAACCCATCAATAGGTGTGTGGTCTATCTTAAAATCTCCCGTATGAATAATCGTTCCAGCTTCCGTAGTAATAGCCAAAGACGAGGCATCAATGATAGAGTGAGTGATGTGAATCCACTCTACTTCAAATTCACCGATTTTATAAACTTTTCGCTTCTTAACAGGTCTGAAGAACTTTTTGTGCCCTTTTAGTCCATGCTCATCAAACTTATTTGAGAGCATGCCAAGCGGAAGGGGCGTTGCATAAAGTGGAAATTGCATCTCTTTGAAAAGATAAGATACCGCACCAATATGATCTTCGTGCGCATGAGAGATAATAATACCTGCAATTTTCTTTTTGATTTGTCTTAAATAAGAAAAATCTGGTACCAAAATATCTACACCATGCATGTCTTCACTAGGAAAACTCATACCGACATCAAGAATAATAGCGGAAGTATCTGTTTCAAAAACACAGATATTACCACCAATTTCACCTAATCCACCAAGGGGAGTGATTTTGATTTTTCCCTTTGAGCTTTGTTCGATAAGATTAAACTTATTGAGCCTCTCTTTGTGCATTTTTTGGTTGGCATCAATAGCTTTTTTCATCTCTCGTTGCCATGCTTCATTGCCCTCGATAGAGCTAGATTGAGACTTGTTATTTTTGCGTCGTTTGTTATTGTTTGGTTTGGAAGCTTTTGGCTCACTTGCCTCTCCAGTTGAGCTAACTGGTAGGTTTTGATTTACCTGTTTGTTAGGGTTATGGTGAGGATTTTGTTTGGGTTTGTGTGAGTTTTCTCTAGGAGGATTTACCTTGTTTGGAACACTTTCACTCTTCTCTACCTGTTGTACTATCTCTTTCTCGTTTTCTTGCATCATTCAACCTTAGTTTTTTAAATAGTAGATGATGAGACAAGACGCTAATTTCGTGAGGACGAATCGTGATGGGAAGTTTTTCATCGTACATAATCTCTTGTACGAGTGTTTTTTCAAACTCGGAGGAGATATTTCTCAACCAAGTTTTTCTAGGACTTTGAAAGGAACAACGCAAATATCTTTTAAATTTTTGCAGTTGCTCATTGGTTTCAAAAATACCAGAGAACTTACCTTCAACAAACTCTTTTTGTTTGTCAATTTTGAGGATAGATGAAACTACTTTAGGTTGTGGGTCAAATGACTCTGGTCCCACATCAAATAGTATTTTCGCAACCCCAATGCTTTGAGCTAAAATCGCCAAAGATGTAAACTCTTTTGTTTTGGGAAGCGCTGCAAACTTTTGTGCAACCTCTTTTTGGATCATAACCACCATTGATTTACAATTGTGATCTTCCAAAGCTTCCAAAATAATAGTTGTCGCGATGTAATAGGGTAGATTTGCAACTAGATCATAGGGTTCATCAGCCAGTGAACCTTTTTCAAATTGCTTTAAAACATCAGTTTTAACTAATGTTAACTTACCCTCATCGATCTTTGCGGAAAATTTCTTCCTCAAATAAACGCACAAGTCTTCATCGACCTCATAGGCTACCAAAGGTTTTACTTTGAGTAACTCTTGCGTCAAATCACCTAATCCAGGCCCTATCTCGATCAATTTTCGATCACTTTGGGGCATCGATTGGATGATTTTAGTTAAAACAGTCGTATCTTTTAAAAAATTCTGGCCAAATTTTTTCTTTGCTTCTATCAATTTGTACCCTATTTTTCTAAGTTTGAGCCATTATAGCCAACCTTTACTTACAAAAGAGTTATGTAAGAAATAAAAATCTATTTTCAGAAGATTTTTCTTATTCTTTTGCTATCATCTTTGTCTATTTTATATTAGAAGAGAGTTTTATGGACTATTTTGCAAAACGCATTATTCCCTGCCTTGATGTCAAAAATGGACGCGTTGTTAAAGGTGTTAATTTTGTAGGTCTTAAAGACGCTGGGGACCCCGTTGAAATCGCAAAACGCTACAATGAAGAAGGTGCAGATGAGCTTACTTTTTTAGATATTACCGCTAGCCATGAACAAAGAGGAACGATTGTTGATATCGTTGAAAAGGTTGCTAAAGAAGTGTTTATCCCTTTAACTGTTGGCGGAGGCATTCGAACGCTTGAAGATATTTATAGACTACTCAATGTAGGCTGTGACAAAGTCAGTATCAATTCTCCTGCTATTGCAAATCCCCAGTTTATCAATGAATCCTCAAAACGATTTGGTTCACAATGTATTGTTGTAGCTATTGATGCAAAAAGAACAGGTGATTCGTGGAATGTTTACATCAATGGTGGTCGCATAGATACAGGCATAGATGCACTTAGCTGGGCCAAAGAGGTACAAGAGAGGGGAGCGGGGGAGATTTTGCTTACTTCAATGGACTGCGATGGTTCTAAGAGTGGCTATGATATTGCATTGACTTCAAAAATGAGTCAAATGCTTGGAATTCCTATAATTGCGAGTGGAGGAGCTGGAACTATGGAGCATATTAAAGATGCTTTTGTTCATGGTGCGGACGCGGCACTTGCCGCATCTATATTTCACTTCAAAGAAATTGATATTATGGATTTAAAAAGATACCTCAAACATGAGGGAATAGCTGTAAGATTATGATTATTTGTGCAGGTAAAAATGAATCTTTTGACTTTGCAAGGAGTGTTGGAATAGGGCTAGTAGAAAGTGCCATCCAACTTACAAAAATCGTTATTGAGGAAAAACCTACGACTTTATTTTTTGTTGGCACAGCAGGAAGTTACGGAAATTATAAACCTTTTGATGTTATTACGACCAATAAAGCGTCTAATATTGAGTTAGGTTTTTTAGATGATCTTTGCTATACGCCCATTCAAAATAAAATTGTAATAGAGTTTAACAATGTTTCACATGAAACAAATGAGCAAATTATGCCTATTGTTAATTCTAGTAATTACATTACAACTGACAAAAAAGCTTCTCGTGCATTACTAAAAATGGAAATAGAACTTGAAAATATGGAATTTTTTTCCATCTTACATGTAGCACAAATATTCAAAATTCCTTGTTGTGGTCTTTTTGTAATCACAAATTATTGCGATGAAAATGCCCATAAAGATTTTATCAAAAATCATGCTAAAGCTAAAGAGCTTATTGCTTTACATGTAGAAAAAAATATGAAGACATATCAATGAACAAAATAAATATACTAGACCTTTCCAAAGAAGAGTTAACGCAAATCATCAAGCCTTCTTTCCGCGCCAAACAAATTTATCAATGGATATATCAAAAATATGTCAACTCTTTTGATGAAATGAAAAATATACCAAAAGAACTCAAAGAAGAATTAAATCAAAACTTTTTTTTAGATCCTCTTAGTATTATTAAAATAGAGCAAAGTTTGGATGGTAGTAAAAAATACCTTTTTGCACTTAAAGATGGACAAACAGTAGAATCCGTTTTACTCCCTATGAAACAAGAAAAAGTGGATGAAGAAGGTAAACTCGTTCATCATACAAAATATACTATTTGTATCTCTTCTCAAGTTGGTTGTAAAATTGGCTGTGCATTTTGCCTAACAGGTAAAGATGGTTTTAAAAGAAATTTGAGTGCGGGTGAAATTACAGCACAAATTTTGATGATTAAGCGAGATAACCAGATTGCTGAAAATAGACGCGTTAATATCGTTTATATGGGAATGGGTGAACCTCTTGATAATTTAGACAATGTAAGTAAATCTGTAAGGATTTTTAGTGATATTGATGGGCTTTGTATCTCAACTCGTAGACAAACTATTTCGACTAGTGGACTAAGTTCTCAAATCGAAAAATTAGGCAAAATGGATTTAGGTGTATTACTCGCTATTTCTCTCCATGCAGTGGACGATGAATTACGACAAAAATTAATGCCTATCAATAAAGCCTACAATATTGAATCCATTATTAATGCAGTTAAGGCATTTCCTATTGATGCACGCAAAAGAGTGATGTTTGAGTACCTTGTAATGAAAGGTGTTAATGATGATCAAAAAAGTGCCAAGAAACTTGTCAAGCTTTTACATGGCATAAAATCCAAAGTGAATCTTATCTATTTTAATCCACATCACGGAAGTGAGTTTGCGCGACCAAGTGAAAAAGATGTTGTTGCATTTCAGCAGTATCTTGTTGATCATGGAGTATTGTGTACTATTCGCCAATCAAAAGGATTAGATATTAGTGCAGCATGTGGTCAGTTAAAAGACAAGGAGCAAAACAATGTCAACGCTTGACCTTTTTCAAATAGGATTTTTAGTAGCTGTTGTTATCGTTGGTGTTGGTGGCATGATGATAGTGTTATTTAAGAACAAGGATTAAAAGTCTTTACATGTAAAGACTTTTAATTTTCAAAATTATTTGGTTATCCATTCTTTTGAGAGTACCTCTTTTTTACCCACAAAAATCTTACCCACAAAAATATCTCCACTTTTAAATGAGCCTACACCTTTAGGTGTTCCACTCATAATGATGTCGTTATCAATCAGTGAGGAAAATGAATTAATTTCTTCGATAATATCCAAAGGTTTATGAATCATTAAACCAATACCTCCCTCTTGTGTTAGCACACCATTGATCCATAACTGCATCGATAACTTTTCTACTTCTGATTCATCAATGCTCACAAACGAACTAAAGACTCCAGCACCATCAAAAGCCTTTGCTCTCTCCCATGGAAGTCCTTTTTCTTTGAGCTCATTTTGCAATACTCTGTTAGTTAAATCCAAACCAAATGCGACAGCACTCACGCGTCCTTGTTTGATAAGAAATGAGATTTCTCCTTCATAATGCAACGGATTCTTTCCACTAACCAAAACTTCGCTTACTGCTGAATTTGGCTTCATAAAAATAACCATAGAAGTAGGCATTTCATTGTTTAACTCTTGGATATGCTCAACATAATTTCTACCCACACACACTACTTTGCTAGGTGCAACTCTCTTGCCATCTACAACAACTGTTTTCACTTCTTATCCTTTTCTACAAAATTCATAAAATTCTTTTTTTGCTTCAAATGTTGATTCTATATTGTAAATTATCCCTTTGTACTCAAACGACAAACTTTGTGCATGTAAGAGCAATCTAGATGCTCTAGTTTTTTGCACTCGTTCATCTTCACTCATTTCTCCATCTAAAAATCTCATAGCATCAATTTCCTCTAATCCATAAATAGAATCTCCAACGATCTTATGTTTCACATGAAACATATGTGCTCTGATTTGATGTTGGCGGCCAGTCAGTGGAACTGCTTCAATTAAAGTTACATCTTTGTCCTGAAAATATTCAAGTGGGATAATCCTCGTCTGAGAAGTTTTTCCATGTTCATCCGCATACACTTTGAGCCGTATTTCATTGGACGCATTACCTCTCTTTAAACGCACATCAATGAGCATCTCCTTTTCAAACTTTCCTTCAACTAATGCTAGATACTTTTTCTTGACAGAACGACTTGCAAAAAGTGCTTTGAGTTCAATTTCACTGCGTTTATTTTTCCCAACCAAAACGAGTCCACTGGTACTTTTATCAATCCGATGAGCACAGTTTGCATCATTCCCATAAAGTGATTTTATCTCGTCATTAAGTGTATATTCATCATTTCTATTTTTTGGATGCATCATCACGCCACTAGGTTTTTCAAATACCGCAAAATCTTCTGTTTCAAAAACAGGCATAAGCCCACGAGAGTGACCCTCAAAGACAATCACACTCACATTGCCAACGATCTTACTTCCCTTATTACTTAGCAGTTCATCATCGACAAAAACGCGTTGTTTATCTATTGTTTTTTGAGCTTCTCCCATGGTTATTTTAAACTCATCCATCAAAAATCTAAATGCAAATTTTGGTTCTGGAAGAAAAAACTTTTTTGAAATATAGGACAAAGTTGAAGCCTTTTTTTAGTAGGTAT
>JAQWCT010000057.1 GCA_028705785.1 Sulfurospirillaceae bacterium
TTGGAACATAATCTCAGGAGCGCCATAACCGCGGAAGGCTGAACCCCAACCATGGTTGGTACAAACCGTTCGTCCATTACCACGAATATTAGGGATCATATAACCCGCTCCACCAAATTGGAAACCTCTTTGAGTTAATAAGTCACCAAATTCAGAGTAAGGACCATGATCAACACTCCAATCAGACTCTAACGCTAAGATTTTGCCATTTTTGTCTGCTGCCATTTTCATCGTTGTCCAAAAAGGTGATCGTTTTCCCGTATAAGTGATTTGTTGTTTCATATCAAATTCAAGGTACACAGGTCTGCCTGTCGCAAGGGTTGCAACCCCAAGTAGTCCTTCCATCGTTGGGCTAAATTTATAACCAAAAGTAGCCCCCGTATTGTTTTGGACGATAAAGACATCTTCAGCTTTCATACCCACACCCTCTGCAATCATCAAAGCATGAAAGTGAAGCGCAATACTTTTTGAGTGAACAATCAATTTTCCCTCATCATTAACATACGCAAACCCAACATCAGGCTCTAGCGGTAAGTGCGGTTGTCGTTGTGTATAGAAGCTATCTTCTACCACAAAAGGTGCTTCTTTCATGATAGTGCTGGTTTCAGCCCCTTTGCTGATGTGATTGGTAAAGTATACATTTGGAGTACCTGGGTGAATTTCAATGGCATCATCTGCCATCGCGTCAGGTGCGTTCATATAAGCTGGTAACACTTCGAGCTCCACTTTGACTTTGTCAACACCCGCATGAGCAGCTTTTTCGTTTTCAGCGAGGACAATCGCGATAGCATCGCCGTATTGGAAGATTTTTTTATCATTCAAAATCGGTCTATCGAGTCCATCACCCTTATTGGTAGGAAACGCCAAACCATTGATGCGGTTGGTTCCTTTGACATCTTTATAGGTAAGAACTGCCACGACGCCCGGTACTTTTTTGGCTTCTTCGGTATCAATAGATAAAATATTCGCATGAGAAACTTCGGCTTGAACGAGTTTGGCATGAAGGGTATTGGAGGGAAGTTTCAACCCTAAATCGGCACCAAAATCCCATGTTCCCATGACTTTTGCCATAGCAGAAGGTCGAATATAAGACGAGCCAACCAACGATGCGCCCTCAGGTATTTTTTTCCAAAAATCTTTAACAGATAGTTCGCCTCTTACGATTTTTGCTGCGTCCATCACAGCGTCAACGAGAGGTTTGTATCCTGTACAGCGACAAAGGTTTTTATTTTTTTGGAACCAGTCTCGCACTTCTTCACGCGTTGGGTTGTTTTTTTGTTCTAGTAGCGCTTTGGCAGAGACGATGAAACCTGGGGTACAATAACCACATTGTGCGCCACCATGTACCATCCATGCAATTTGAAGTGGGTGAAGATTGTCTTTCGTTCCCACACCTTCAATTGTGATAATGACATCATTATCTTCAACTTTTTTCATCTTAGTGATGCACGCTCGAACGAGTTTATTATTGAGAATAACAGTACATGTGCCACACTCACCGCTACCACAACCAACTTTTGTTCCTGTAAGTCCTAGTTGTTTTCTAAGGACATCCGATAACTTTTCTTCTGCTTCTGTCACCAAAGTTGTTTTGGCGCCATTGATGATTAATGTTCTTTTTAACATGTTTTTACCTCATAAAATATTGTTTGCAATTCCTTACATGTAAGGAATATGCAAAAATGGCATATTCTTATACATAAGCTTTTGGAAAATCTCATTTTGAATGCCTGAAATATGTATTTTTTGCATATTACCTAACAAGAATCGCCAAAAAACTCACCACTTTAAACCTACCAAGAAGCACATACATACATTGTACTATTCATGTGTCATCAAATATTTTTTGGCCTCCCATGATATATGTATTTTACCTATCAAAACAAAGTATATAACAGATAAATAGCATGAATATAGCAAAGGCATCTGTCTCAAACTTTCATCAAAAAAAAATATATGCCTGAGTAATATGTCTACATGTAAAGTCCCATTTTTAACATTTTGCTTATGAAAAAGTCTTTCTTATAAGCTGCTATTGGGTATCTTTACACAACGCAACTCACATGGTGGAGGAAATCGTTCTTATGAAAACATATAACTTTTGTTATGAAACAGGCTCTCTGCTAGACATCATTGATTTTGCACACTTTACCCATGAAAAAAATATTTTGGTACATATATTTTGCGGTCAAGGGCAAGAGGTATTGCAGTATATCCGTGATGTTATCCTAAGCCATATTCCCCACGCCATTTGCATTGGAACGACCACTGATGGTGAGATATTTGGTGAGCGTATTACCACATTGCAAACCATCATCTCCATTAGCCTTTTTGAACACACCCATCTTAAAACAGCCTACGCTCAAGATGAAGATTCATTTCAATGCGGGATGCAATTAGCTTCTGATTTGATCACTCCCAATACCAAGTTACTCATTCTTATCTCAGATGGCACGCATATGAATGCCGAAGAGTTTTTAAAAGGGGTTGAGTCTTTTGATGCGACGATACCCATTTGCGGTGGTATGGCAGGAGATAATGGAAAGTTTGAGCAAACCTATATTTCATCCCAATACACACTCTTAAGTAAAGGCGTAGTAGGTGTCTCATTAAATTCTGATATTCTCAAAGTTGCGACAGATTATAAATTTGATTGGAAACCTATAGGGCTACAACATACCATTACTACAGTCAAAGAAAATAGAGTTTACTCGATAGATGGTATGAAAGCCGCCGAGTTTTATGACAAATACCTCGGTAGCCGTTTTTCAAAAACAGAATTTCCCCTCATCCTTGAAAAAAATGGCATCATCATGGCAAGAGCCGTCATCGCTAAACATGAAGATGGAAGCCTAAGTTACAGTGGCAATTTTAGCGAAGGCGATAAAGTCCGCATTGGCTTTGGCGATGCCGAGTCTTTGATGAAAGACCCACAAGAAGTCTTAGAAAACTTACATGCCATCAATGTTGAAACATTTTTTATTTTTTCTTGTATGGCACGAAGAAGGTTTATGCCTTTTTTAATCAAACTGGGTATTGGGTCTTTTTCAAAAATAGCCGCAACCTCAGGATTTTTTACCTACTCAGAATTTTACCACCAAAATGGACACAACAAACTCCTCAATCAAACACTGACCGTTGTTGCCTTAAGTGAGTCCACACAGAGTGTTCCTGCTTTCAAAATCACGAATAAAGAGGAAACTAAAAAAGACACTTCTTATTCTAAAACCATTCAATCATTGACGCATTTAATCGAACAAAGTGCGAGGGATTATGATGAGCAGTCCAAACGCTTAGAACAGCAGATGGATTATTCGAACACACTTTTGGCATCCCACAAGCAGTTTTTACGCTATACGGTACACGAGATGAATTCTCCACTGAGTGTCATCATGGGTAATATCGAACTACACGAGATGGAATTTGGGAAAAGTGTTTATTTGGAAAATATCGAAGTTGCCGTTAAAAATATTTTTTCGATGTATGATGATTTGAGTTATTTGGTGAGAAAAGACCATATTAACTATGTGAAACGCCCTATTGATTTGGTTGATTATATCCGGTCTCGCATCGACTTTTTTGCACAAGTTGCCGACAAAGCAAAATCCATGTTTCTCTTTGAAAGCAATTGCAATGAAGCCTACATCTTATTTAATGAGACAAAATTGCAACGCATCATCGACAACAACTTGACCAATGCTATCAAATATACATTTGAGCATGAAAAAATTATCGTTTCTATCGTCAAAGATGCAGATAGCTGTCATTTTTGTATCGCGTCGCATTCGCGAAAAATTCAAAAACCCGAAAAAATCTTTGAAGAATACTACCGTGAAGAACAAGCACAAGACGGCTTTGGGCTCGGACTCAATCTTGTTAAAAGAATCTGTAAGGAAGAAAAAGTGAAAATTACACTGCATTCAGATGAAGCTATTACATCCTTTTCATACCAATTTAAAGTTGAGAACGCATGAAAATTTTACTCCTAGAAGATGACATTCTCCTCAACGAATCAATCACAAAGTACCTTACAACCATCGGTCACGCCATTACTTCGGTCAGAGATGGCAATGTCTGTTTAGAAGTTTTGGAAAAAGAAAAGTTTGACTTGCTCGTCTTTGACATCAATGTCCCCAACATCGATGGACTGAGCATTTTAGAAATATTGCACACCCAAAAAAAAATCATACCCATCATTTTTATCTCAACGCTCATTGACATTGAAGACATATCAAGAGCTTTTGAACTGGGGTGCTATGACTATTTGAAAAAACCGTTTCATTTAAAAGAACTCAATCTCAGAATTGATAGAATTTCCAAAACCGCCAAGAAAGATATGCATCACAAAACACTCTCCGCCTCTTATAGCTTTGATTGTGACACGATGACGCTCTATTTTCATGAAGAACCCCAAGTCCTATCCAAACGACAACTTCAGATTATTCAATTTTTCGCACATAACCGAGGATTTGTCTGTAGCTACAACATGTTTAGAGAAAGCGTCTGGCATGATTGCGATATAGATGTTGACGACGCAACCATCCGAGCAGAAATCAATCGCCTAAAAAATAATTTAAAAGAAGATTTTATCATCAACATTAGAGGTATCGGATATATGGTAAAAGTGCCTTCGCTTTAGTTTTTACATGTAAACATTCTGTTTGCGGTTTTACTGATACAAAATTCCCAATCTTCGCTATAATTTTTGTATGAAAAAAGAAACTATTCTGCAAGAGCTGAAAAGCTTAAAAAATCATTACTTACCTGAGGGTTTTGTCATCGAAGGCTTGTTTGGTTCATACGCTCGTGATGAAGCAGATGAGACAAGCGACATCGACATTCTCATCGAAGCCAAACCCTCTTTTGTCGAACGCTACGGCATCAAATCAATTGAGCGAATCGAAGAAATCAAAAAAGAGATAAGTTCTATTTTTGGAGTTTCCGTTGATTTAGCAGACAAAACAGGCATGGGGAAAACTGCTCAAAAATTCATTATCGATAGAACGATTTATGTCTAAAGAAGTTATCAGCAAAATCTATTTGATTCTTGAAAAGATAGAATACATTGAAGCGATTGTTTTAAATGCTGGTACTATTACCAACGCTTTGCATGACCTTACAACCTATCGCCCCGCTATTTTAATGCACCTAACTTCCATCGCTGAACAATTTGATAAAATCCGTAAATCTTCTGAGAGCACTTTGCTTGAACATTTTGAGACAGAAGATATTAAAGGTATTTACGATGTCCGAAACTACATCGCTCATGACTACGAAGGTGTCAATCTTGCTATCATTGAGTGGATTATAAGGCATATTTTGCCAAAATTTAAAGAGCAGTGTTCGAAGATTATTAAAGTAGATATATAAGCTTTACATGTAAAGAAAAATATTGTAAAAAGTTAAAAGTTTAACTTGAATTTTTTGTACTTTTTTCTTCATTATTTTTAATTTTTTTATAAAATATCAAGATACCAATCAAAAGGAATGGTACCATTATTATTGTATTATTAAAATATCCTAAATTCAGCAAGGATATGAGCTCATTTGTCAAACGAACACTCCCTAGCATAGCAGAAATAGAAAAAGCCAACAATAACCACCCACCTGAATGTATAGAAAGACTTCGGTTTCTGAATAAAACATCCATTGCAATAAGAAAGCTAAGAGCATAGAAAATTGCTAAAAAAGCTCCTGCTAAGCCTCTATACATAGAGCCAAATATAATCTTATTTTTACCATTGTCATGAGCAAATTCAATTGATGGTATATTTGCAATTCGTATTCTTGGCTTTTGAAAAACGGGAACTTGTTCAGAAGTTAATAAAGAAATTGTTATAGAATCATTTGAATTTAAGAGCAATGGATTAATGTAACATACATTATTGTGTAAAGAGATATTTGGATTTAAATCTCTTGGTGTTGTTTCGTTAATTCTAAATTTTCGTATTTTTACTTCTTCAGAAACTTTAAATTCTATTGGGCTTTCAAAATCAGTGATCATAATAGGTTTTGACCCATTATTAGTAATCTTCAATACTGTCAAATAGGGAGTTTTAATTTCTTGATCATCAATCATTATTTTTAAATTTAAAGCAGAAACATTACCAAGATCAGTTGGCTGTAAAGCTGTAACTGAAATAATTTCCATTTTTAGTGAATGAGAATTTTGATCGTTATTCCAAATCCAAAAAGTAAAAATAAGCCCTATAACTGTTACTATAGTACCTAATGCACCCCAATTTAATTGTCTCATTAAAACTCCATCTATTTTTGTTATAAATATTAAAACAAAAAAGGGGTCGGGGCTAAACTTTTAACTTTTTCAACTATGAAATAGTGACAAACAAATACACTTATCGTTTTTTATTCTTTACATGTAAAGAAAATGAAACGACTCAAAAGTTAAAAGTTTTGCTCCAATTTACCTTTCTACTTAATTATATATAGTTTTTTCGGTGTAATAACCCAAGCACCTTTTGTGTCTATATATCCCCATTTACTATCTAATTTTACCTCAGCTATACCATCTACGAAAGAATAAATTTCATCAAATTTAGGTTCCATTATCCAATTACCGTGTTTATCTATTAAACCATATTTTTTACCATCTTCTGAAGCGGAAGTAACGCCATCTTTTGTGAAGCTACCCAAGCGTTTAAATTTAGGTTCTATTATCCAGCTACCTTTTCTATCCAATATACCATGTTTTTTATCTTTAACATCATCAATCATTTCAGGTACCGTATGTGTTAAACTACCAATCCTATCAAAAATAGGTTCGATAATCCAATTACCATTTTCATCTATCATTCCTTCTTTTAGCTTTTCTCTTGCTAGAGCCAAACCTCTATTGAAACAACCTATCCACTGATATTTAGGTTCCATTATCCAATTACCCTGTTTATCTATTAAACCATATTTTCCACTTTTTTTTACTGGTACAATCTCGCTGGTTAAATAGCAATTAACATTAATATCAACAAATATAGGTTCTATTATCCAATTCCCATTTATATCAATCAATCCACTTTTTTTATTTTCTGAAACACTTGTTATATTATTGTCCATAAAAAATGCCACTTGATCAAATTTAGGTTCCACAACCCAATCACCCTTTTTATTTATAATGCCTACTTTTTTATCTTCTTGCACAATAAATGCCCTACCATGTTGAAACAAACCACCATTTTCAAATTTGGGTTCTATTACCCAATTTGAATTTTTATCGATAAATCCCCATTTGTCATTTTCTTGGACGGAAACTAATTCTTCATCAAAAGAAGGATAAGCTTTATCATACTTTGGACTAATAATAAAACTTCCACTTTTATCGATAAATCCCCATTTGTCATTTTGTTTAACTAATGCAAGCCCTTTATGAAAAGGCTTACCTTCATCAAATTTAGTTTCTGTAATTAAATTACCATTCTTATTAACATATTTTAATTCTTTATTTTTCTTTGTTAATGTTATCCCATCTTCAAATATATATCTATTGTTTATGTCATTTTCAAATTTAAATAGCCTATATACTAAATATTGTTTTAATTTCATATTGTAAATAAGTAAATTATTACTTTTGTCTACTTGTATTTTTGATGTAATATCATAGATTTTTGATGCCATTAATAAATTATTTGCTTCTTCTTTTGAAATTTCTATATGCCATATATTGTTGTTTATATAGTCAATATCTGACACAATATTATTCAATTGTTTGTCAACACTAATTTTTAAATTTAATACACCTTCGACCTCATCGTAGCTTTCGATTATTGCTTTTCCAATGATTTTTCTATCCAAAGACGACAACCGTTTACCAAATCCAATGTTCGATTCATCTATATTTTGCTTTAATTCTTCAACATTATAAGTATCTACTCCTAAAGCAAATGTGAGAGTCACTATCGCCATAATAACAATTATTTCTTTTAATTTCATGTATAATCCTTATAATCTTTAAAGCAAAAAAAAGGGTCATACTAAACTTTTTTTAAAGTAGCCTTCCAGCTTCTTATCCCTCTTTTTTTATCCTTAGATACTCAGCATTGTAGCTAAAATATTACTTTTGTAAAAACCTCTCCACATCTCCCACTATCTCATCCACCGCCTCAGTCGCCTTTTTATAAATAACCTTAGTATAAACCCTCTCATTAATAGCGTCACTTTTTTCTAAATTATTGAGGATGGCAACCTTTACATGTAAAGCAAAATTATCCATCGCAACGACATTGCCGCTTGAGCCGATGATAGCTAGGAACTCGCAATCTTCCATTGCTTCGTATAAGTGTTCGTACATAGGAGCTGGTTCACCGAAGAAGACGATGTCGGGGCGAAGTGAGCCTTTGCAGGCTTTACATGTAAAGGTTCGCTCTTGTTTGGTGTAGCCGATGGTTTGGGTGGTGGCGCATTTTTCGCAGCGGATGTTGGGGAGGAAACCGTGTAGGTGTAGGACTTTTTTGCAACCAGAACGCTCGAAAAGGTCGTCGACATTTTGGGTGATGATGGCGATGTCGTTAGGGTATTTGGCTTGGAGTTTGGCGATTTGTTCGTGGGCGTAGTTTGGTTTGGCGCTGTTTAATTGCGCTCTTCGCTTGTCGTAAAAGTCTAAGGTGTTTTCACGGTTCCATGACAAACACCCAGACTGACAAATCTCTTCTATTTTGTACTGTTCCCACAGTCCACCGCTATCGCGAAAGGTGGAGAGTCCACTTTCCGCGCTGATGCCTGCTCCACTAAAAATGACGACTTTTGCCATGTTTCTTTCTCTTTAAAAGGTTTCTACAAACTTTTTGATGGTGTCATTGACCTCAAGGGGATTTTCGACCATGCTCATGTGTCCGCTGTTTTTTATCAACGCAAACTTTGAGCCTTTTATCTTTTCTGACATTAATTGCATTAAGTTTGGTGAGCTTATCGTGTCTTGTTCACCGCAAATGACGAGGGCTGGAATGGTGATTTTACTCAAATACTCCGTGGTGTCATTTCTGCTTATCATCGCCAATATACATCCTTTTACACCCACTGAGTGAAAAGAGGTAGACTTTGCAATGCGTTTTTTGAGTTCTTCTTTATGCTCTTTTTTATACAAATCCCCATAACATCTTCCAATAAAATGCTTAGAAAAAGAGTTCAAACCTTGTGCATTAATTCTTCTGATGTCATCACTACGACTTAATTTTTTCTCATTATCATCTGCTTTAGAACTTGTGTCACACAAGATAACAGCTGAGAACTTTTCTTCCATGCGCTCCAACGCACGCAAAGTGATATACCCACCCATCGAATGTCCACATATGATAGGCATTTCTAAACCCAGCTCTTTGATAATGAGTTCAAGGTCATCCACGAAAGATTCCATGGTAAACTGACCATCGCCAACAGATGATCCTCCAAGTCCTTTGATGTCATACGCCACACAACAATACTGCTCACTAAAAGCATCAACTTGCGCTTGCCAAATGGTATGGTCATAGGGAAATCCATGCAAAAAGATAATTGCTTTATTTTTATGGTTACCCTCAACAAAAACCGATAACCCACCGATGATTTTTTTCATAACAGATCCTTTATATAGCCATTATACTCTCATACATTAAAATAAAGCGCCTCCCTATGGTGCATCACGATTGCGGTGGTACTTTGTTCTGGATGGATTTGAAAAGTTTCACTTAAGTGTATCCCAAATTCCTCAGGTTTTAACAAATCAAAGATGATTTGCGTGTCTTCAAGTCTTGGACATGCTGGGTACCCAAACGAATAGCGACAACCGCTATAGCGTTTCATGCGCACATCTCTTAAACTATTGCCCTCATCAACAGCGATTCCTAGGTCTAGTCTTATCTGTTTATGCACCATTTCAGCCAAAGCCTCGGCGAGTTCAACGCCAATGCCATGAACAAAAAAGTACTCTGTAAAATTCCCCTCATCGTAAAGTTTTTTCTCATATGCCGAAAACTTTGCCCCTGCACTCACACAAGTTAAGGCAAGAACATCATGGCGAGAAGGCGAGATAAAGTCGCTTAACGACCTAAATGGCGCTCTATTTTGGCGTGGAAAATCAAACACTTTAATGGCTCTTTGCGCTATTGCTTGAGTTGGCTCTTTACACACTTGTTCATCACTAAAATAGCCCTCACTCTCATCAAAAAGTAATAACTTATTTTCATCACTGCGTGCAGGATAATACCCATAAATCAGCGTTGGCTCAAAAAGTCCCATCTTCTCGATGTCAGCTTTAACCCGCTCATAAGTCGGCCATAAAACCTCATCAAGCTGTTTTTGCTTCTCCTCTTTACTTTGCCCTTTACCACTATATCCCCATCGTTGTGCAAAAAGGATTTTGTGGTTTATCCACTCATACGCTAAGCTTTTGACATCTTGCTTTAAAACTCTTCGTCCCCAAAACGGTGGTGTGGGGATTTTGATGTCACGGCTTGGCATTTTAAGCTCACTAAAAGCAGGCATCTCTACAGGCTCTTTTTGGGCTTTTTCGATGCTATTTTCAACTACTTTGCGGTTAAATGAGGTGTCAAAATTTTTCGCTTCGATGCGCCCCATCGCTTCGATTCCCTCAAACGCATCTTTACAGTAAAAAATAGGTCCATCATAAATTGGTCGGCAAAAATCCTCTACAAAGTTATCAGTCAAAGCCGCACCACCCAAAATCACGGGGATTTTAATACCCATCTTTTGCATCAACTCTAAATTTTCTTTCATCACATTCGTAGACTTCACGAGCAATCCACTCATGCCAATAGCATCCGCTTGATGAGTTTTTAGTGCCTCTAAAAACTGCTCTAAATCCGCTTTAATGCCGATGTTGATAACTTTAAAACCATTGTTGCTTAAAATTATATCGACAAGGTTTTTACCCACATCATGCACATCGCCTTTCACCGTTCCGATGATAAGCGTTGTCGTGCTACTTTTCTCTTTTTTAGGCAAGAATGGCTGTAGATAATCCACCGAAGCTTTCATGACTTCGGCTGATTGGAGCACAAACGGAAGTTGCATTTTTCCACTTCCAAAAAGCTCACCCACCACTTTCATCGCATCGATTAAAATCTCATTGACAATAAGTTCAGGGCGTATCTCATCTTTGGCACTTACCAAAATTTTCAACATTCGCTCTTTATCGCCATCAATGAGTAAAGAAGCTATCTTTTCTGTTGTACTCATCGCCTCATACTGCGCGTCATGTTCTTCTTTATTTTCCACCGCACCCTCAAAATGGGTGATAAATTTGAAAAGTGGGTCACCCTCTTCTCGTCTATTGAACAGTAAATCCTCACAAATTTTTTTATCTTCGTCACTGATTTTGTGCATCGGCAAAGTGTTTTTCACATTCACAATAGCCATACTTAAACCCGCTTCCACGCAGTGGTGTAAAAAGACCGAGTTTAGGTACTCTCTGGCATTTTTAGCCAGTCCAAAAGAGATGTTTGAAATTCCCAGTACAAAACCTACTTCTGGATGCCTAAGATGAAATTCTCTGATGGCTTCTATCGTCTCAATCGCGGCGGTATGATACTCGGCGTCTCCGCTTCCCACGGTAAAAGTTAGCAAGTCAAAGACCAAATCCTCAGGGTGAATGCCATGCTTTTGCGTAGCTAAAGTATAGATGCGCTCTGCAATGTCTACTTTTTGCGCTTTGGTTTTTGCCATGCCTACTTCATCAATAGTCAAACATACGAGTGCTGCACCAAAGCGTTTGGCAAGGGAACAGACTTTGTCAAATTTTTCTATACCATCTTCAAGGTTCACCGAGTTGATGATAGGCTTTCCACCGATGAGTTTGAGCGCACATTCCAAAGCTGGAACTTGCGTCGTATCTGGCATCAAAGGTAAAAGAATTTTTTGAACATAACGACCCATGACTTCTTTGGTATCTTTGTTTTCATCTCTTCCTGCAAAACCCACACTCACATCGATGCCATGCGCGCCACTTCGTACTTGCTGTTGCGCCACACTTAAAGTTCCATCATAGTCTTCTGCGAGTAAAAGCTCACGAAAGGCTTTTGAGCCCGTGGCATTGCTTCTCTCCCCTATCAAAAAAGGTGCGGGGTTTTGTTTGAGCGCTCTTGTTTCAAAGAGTGATGCGATGCATCGTTCCATCTCACCTTTGGGCGGTAGCGGTTTTTTACCCTCAACCCTTTTGCTAAGTTCCAAAATATGCTGAGGCGTTGTACCACAACATCCACCCAAAATCGCCACACCATTAAGCTGTGTAAATCTTTCTTGAAGCTGTGCAAATTCTCTAGGTCCCATCGGATAAAAAGTATAACCACCTCTGT
>JAQWCT010000258.1 GCA_028705785.1 Sulfurospirillaceae bacterium
TGTTTCAATTTGTTGTGGCTTACCTCTTGAAGCCCCAAGAATGGTTTTTCCCATACCGATAAATATCAAAATAAGTCCTAACATGAAAAGAAATGCTAGTGTCATTGAATAAGCTATCACACCTTGTAAAATAGAAAACATACTAAAAAAAGAGCCAAAAGGCGGTGTCCCGACAATGGCTAAAAAGCTTATAAAAAAAATAGTACCCGATAGTGGTATTTTGCTCATTGCACCATTGATAAATTCTGTTGTTTTTTGACCATAGGCTCTACGGATATTGCCTACAACCATAAAGATAGCACCTTTAAGCAAAGCATTGTTGAAAATATGAAAAAGGGCGCCAAAAACACCCACGCCACCCACACCAAAACCAAGGGCTATGATGCCCATATGTTCGATACTTGAATAGGCTAATATTTTTTTAATATCCAATTGATTAAATGTGGCAATAGAAGCATAAAGGATAGAGATAATGCCAAAAAAGATAAGTACATGATGCACTAAAGTAGATTCACCCGCAGCATTCATGATTTGGATGAGTCGTATCAGTGCGAGCCAAGACAAAGAAGTCACACCTCCTGCCATTAACCCTCCAAAGATACCAGGTTCCACACCATAAGCATCGGCTTTCCAAGAATGAAATGGGAAAAGACCTGTTTTGGTGGCAAATCCTATAAACATAAAGACAAAAGATATTTTAAGCCATATAGGATTGAAATTTTTATCATTTGAAAGAATGGTGGTAAACTCAAGTGAGATATGATTAATGCCTGAGACACTTGCCGCATAGGAGATAAAAAGCATTCCTATGAGGGCTAAAACAATACCGATTGAGCAGAGAAAAAGGTATTTCCAAGTGGCTTCAATAGATGCTTTGGTCTTGTTATAATAAATTAACGGTGTACAAGCAAGAGAGGCAGTTTCTAAAAAAATCCACATGCTAATAAGGTCTTGAGCCATAATCATCAGTGTTGCAAAAGTGATAAAGATGACAAGACTTATCGTTACTATTTTATTACTATTGTGGTGTTGACATTTTGCAAAATAAGTGATGCCATGAAAAGAGATACCCAGATAAAGCGTACTTAGCGTTATAAGAATTAATTTAGACAATGCATCAAGATCAAAGTAGGAAGTATTGAGAATATAAAGGGTGAAAAGAAAATGAATGATGGCAATACCCAAAAGAATATAGGCACGCGTTTTATTCTTTTTAGCAATGATGATTGCGCCCAATGCTATAAATACAATGAGCATCAAACCCACTAAAACAATCATCTTCTACTCCTTAAGTGATACAAGTTTACCCGTATCACTTTTGTCAAATGTTGTAGAAATATGATTGAGTATAATTCCCATAACGAAAACTCCCGCTAGTACATCCAATAAGACACCGATTTCAGCCAGAAATGTGACTGATCCCGTGAGCATAGAACTTAAAATAAAAACACTGTTTTCCATGATGAGGTAACCTACAACTTGTGTAATGGCTTTTTGCCTAGCGATAATTAAAATCATACCAGACATCAGTGTTGCAAAAAAGACAGGTACAATAATGGTTTCTTGGTGAACAGGTAAAAGAGGTAATTTTTGAGAAATGTAAAATGATAAAAAAACCGATAACGCATCGATAAGCATCGTTGGCATATAGCCTATGAGAGGACGCATCTCTGGACCAATTTGTACAAGTTTGGTGGCACGAATTAAAAGAAGAGGAACAATAAAGCCTTTAATGGATACAACAGCCAAAAAAAGAAAAATACTTTGTGCTGTAAACTCTTCTGAAAAAAATGCTAGAAAAGCGAGAATGATACCTTGAAATGCAACAGCTTTAATGGCAATAATAATTCTATTACTTCCCATAATGAACATATTAATTAAAACAACAAGGAGTAAAAAAGTATTAACAAAAGAAGCACTCATGCATTGTTACCTTGTGATTAAGATAATGCCAAATAAGGAGACAATGAGCATTCCTATAAGGACTTTATTGATGGCATTGAGTCGAAATCGTGCCATAACTGATTCAATAATACCGACGATAACGCCTACGCCCAAAACGCCAGTTATAGCGATAAGGACATCAAAAAATAAAATATTGGTTTTAAAAGGAATAGCCAAATCAACGAGCAATATAGCATAAACCGTCAATTTCATCGCACCACCCAAAATAATAGAGGCCAAAAGTGGACCGCTATGATCGAGTACCATTGCTTCATGGATCATCGTGAGTTCGAGATGCGTTGAGGGGTCATCAAATGGAATACGAGCATTTTCAACCAATAAAATAACCAAAAAGCAGACAACAACAATACCAAAAATGGTACTATAGTCTTGCCAAGCTTCTAAGATGTGTGACCCAAAAAATCCATATAGCGTTAAAGACGAAGTTCCTTTGGCTAAAATAATCAAGCAAATAAATAAAATCGGTTCAACCAAAAATGAGAAGGTTAACTCTCTAGCACTTCCCATTCCCTCAAAACTTGAAGAAGTATCAAGTGCGGATGAGGTCGTGAAAAATCGTAATACCCCAAAAATATAGACAAAAAGTAAAAAATCTCCCTCAAAACTGATAAGTGGCGGAATATCCGCAAAGGGTAAAAATAAAAAAGCAAACAAAGGCACAACTAATGCGCAAAAAGGAGCTGCAAAAAATACCCAAGAAGTTGTTTGACTCAGTTTAATAGACTTTTTAACAAGCTTAAGGATGTCATACATTTTTTGAAGTACGGGCGCACCACATCTTCCACCAAAAAAAGCTTTAACTTTTATGATAATACCCATATTGATGATGGAAAGGATAAAAAAGAGTAGAAGTGTAAGGATGATTTGAAATAGTTCAAGCATATTAATGGCTCACATACAAGAGCATAGCAATGAGTGTAGTGAAGATGTAAAGCACATAAATACCCATGTATCCATTGTGAACTATGGTTTTTA
>JAQWCT010000259.1 GCA_028705785.1 Sulfurospirillaceae bacterium
GGGTTATAGTTGATTTGTGGAGAAAGAAGTGCGTTGGGAAAAATCTCATTGGCACGAAGTTGTGAAGCGACAAGACTGGTAGTGACAAGAGGCATGTTGAGGTATAAAGAGGCATTGTTGAGTGAGGTGTTGCCTTTGAAGAGTTGTTTAAAGTTGCTTTTTGCACTTTCGATACGCTTTTCATAAAAAACTCTTGTAGCGTGATTTTTGACTAATGCGCTTAATTGATAACTGAGCGGACTACCATCTTCAAAGATACCTACTCTTTCATTGGTAAATTCACTTAATAGGGCAATTTGTTGGTCATAATCAATACCTCCAAAGAAGATATTTGCACTGGCATTTCTTACACTTGAACTATGTAAGGTAGGGATAAAAACCATTGTGTCTTTGACATTATTGGCGATGATTTGCGCGCCCTCAGGCGTAAGGGGAGCGATGATATAGGTGTATTCTCCTGCTTTGATTTCTCGCAGAGCTGCAAGCAAAGATTCTTCTTTTTCATCACCTGAATTAAAGACATTTAGGTCAAAATTATAATTTTGATAGAGCAGATAAGACATAACAGAATTAACAGAAGTAATGGCGTATTTTTTAATGGTTTTTTGAGGTACTAAAACAGCTATCTTAATCATAGGTCCATTATGCATTGAAGGGCGATGTACTGATGGTGCCGTTGTAGGTTGTTGGATACTTTGTTCTGTTTGCATTTCAACCGAAGTTGAGGGCGTTGGTGTTGCCATCGCTATGATAGGTGTGGATGGTGTGAGTTCATCAGCAGGTGTTGTGATGACCCCTTTGGGAGGCATTTTAGATTCATAGGCATTGTTGATAGCATATTGTTCGGTGTTGGGTTGTGCCGCTATAGTGGGTTGTGTTTTGATTTGAGGAGATGATCCAGGGTAAGTTTTGGTACTTTTTTGTTTTGCCGTATTGGCATTTGATGAAGTATTGTAAGTGCTAATAACGGGGGCTCTATTGACATTGGTTGTGGTACATCCTGCAAAAATAAACATTAAAATAACAAGGCAGAGTTGTAAAAATTTCATAACATACTCCTAATTTTTAACATATCAGCATACACTTCTTTTTTGGCACTGGGATTTCGTAGTAAAAAGCTTGGATGAAAAGTAGGAACTAATTTAGCTTTTCCAAAGTTCATAACGACTCCTCGTACTTTATCGATGGGTGTATCGTATTCACCGGTGAGGTGATGAAAACTCGTAGAGCCAAGCGCTACGATGATTTTGGGATTAACCGTTTGTATCTGTTGCATCAAATAAGGCTTACACGAAGCGACTTCTTCGGGTGTTGGAACTCTGTTTTCTGGTGTTTTGCATTTGATGATATTTGCCATGTAGACATCTTCTCTTTTCAGAAGAAGGACATTTTCAATCATCTTTGTGAGCATTTCACCTGCTCGACCTGTGAAAATCTCGCCCGTTTCATCTTCACTAACCCCTGGGTTATCGCCGATAAACATGATGTCCGCTTTAAGATTTCCTACGCCAAAAACAACATTTTTTCTACTCTTTGCAAGAGCGCACAAATGACACTTTAAGACAGCATTCTTGAGTTCATCTAGGTTGCGAGGTAAGGCAAAATTCTCTTTTTGAGAAAGAGGTTTATACTCTTTAAAGTATTCAAATCCCATTCCTCTGTATTGATAGAGAAGTTTTAAAAGTCGTATTTTTTCGATTTGTGTCATAATTAAATGATAGCTAAGCGGTGGTTAAAAAAAGATTAATCTATATCGCAATACTCCAAAGAGGGGAGGTTAGGCTTCACAAGATTGTCGTTGTTGGCAATAAAAAGGTTTTTCAGATGAGATAGTTTCGTGATAGACTTTGGAAGTTCACTCAAAAGATTTTCTTCTACATCGAGTTCAATAAGGTTTTGTAAATTGCCAAGGCAGGTCGGCAAAAAGGTGATTTGGTTGGCACTGAGATTAAGGTAGTTGAGTTTTTCCAGTTTACAAAGTCCCTCTGGTACGCTTTGTAGTTGGTTGTTTTCTAAAGTGAGTATCTGTAAATCTTCTAATTTAGAGAGGTCAAAATCGATGGTTTGAAGATGATTTGAATTAAGATTGAGTTTGATGAGCATGTCGTGAGCTTCTAAAGAGGGGAGATTTTTAAGTAGATTTCCCTCTAAAATGAGCGTTTCTAACTCTTTGATTTGACCCAAAGACTCTGGCAAAATAGACAAAGAGTTAAAGGACAAATCCAAATAATAGAGTGATTGCATAGACTCAAAAACCTCTGGTAGTGTTTTAAGATAGTTCGTATCAAGGCTTACATGTAAGAGTTTTTTGAGATTTTTAAAATCTTCACCAATATGGCTTAAGCGGTTAACGGCAAGTGTTAAACGCGTAAGGTTGGTAAGGTTGTAAAAACTTTGAGGCAATGCGGTGAGTTGGTTGCCATTGAGGTTGAGAATGACTAAGGATTTAAGGTCACCAAAGTTTTCGGGAAGACTTTCTAAAAGGTTGTTTTCACATTGAAGATTGCGAAGATTTTTAAGCTTTGTGATGCTGTTCGGAAGCTCTCTTAAGCGGTTTCCAGAAATTTTGAGAACGCTGAGATTTTGTAGCGCACTGATGCTTGCGGGAAGTTCTTTGAGTTTTTTGCGCCCTAAATCGAGCGTTGTTAGCTCTTCAAGTTTTGAAAGTTCTCTGGGTAAAGTGTGCTCTAGACCTTGTGACTTAACCCATTGTGCAAAAGAACGAATATCTTCACTCATCTTCACATTCCTCATATCTACTGTTTTTTTGATCAATCAAAAAGGCAATTTCTTCGATATCTATTTCGCCAAATTCTATCATATTAAAAAGTGCCATCAAAGGTCTTCTGCAACAGGTTTGATTGCATTCTGTGACCAATTTTTTGGCTTTTTTGTAAGGCAGGGTTGTTGATTTGAAAATTTCTAT
>JAQWCT010000058.1 GCA_028705785.1 Sulfurospirillaceae bacterium
AAGTTAAAATCGTCAGCAAAAACTTCGATATTCCCCTCTCTCATACCCTTGAAGTCGCTCGTCAAAATGGTCGCTATACCTCTTTATCCAAACTTTTTACCATGAGCCCAGATGCGGTTATCTGTGAAGTCGAAAAAAGTGGTTTAAGGGGAAAAGGAGGAGGAGGCGCACTTACGGGTGAAAAATGGCGACTTATTCCAACATCTGGTGAGAAACCCTCTTATCTAGTCGTCAATGCCGATGAGAGCGAACCGGGAACATTTAAAGACAGACAGATTTTGGAGTTTGACCCACATCTTTTGATTGAGGGGATTATCTGTTCAAGCTATGCCATTGGCGCTCATCATGCCTATATTTACATGCGAGGTGAATATGTTTTTTGGGCGAAGAGAATGCAAAAAGCTATCGATGAAACTTATCAAGCAGGGATTTTGGGTGAGCATGTTTTAAACTCAAACTATCCTTTACATGTAACGCTTCACAGGGGAGCTGGGGCGTATATATGTGGTGAAAAAACGGCTCTTTTAGAATCCATCGAGGGCAAAAGAGGACATCCTAGACTTAAACCCAAAGGTAAAGAGCCTGAATGGTTTTTTGGCAATCCAACCGTCGTCAACAATGTTGAAACCATAGCCAGTGTACCTTTTATCATTCAAGAAGGCTTTGAAGCTTATAGGGCTTATGGTACACCCCAGAGTCCAGGAACAATGCTTTTTGGTATCAGTGGACATGTGGAAAAACCCGGAGTTTATGAACTACCCTATGGTGTCAAAATGGTTGATGTTATCGAAAAACTGTGTGGAGGAATGAAAGATGGCAAAAAACTCAAAGCCATTATTCCCGGAGGCTCTTCAGTGCATATCTTAAGGGCTGATGAGATTGAAAACATTACGCTCGATTACGAAAGCCTCAAAGAGCATGGCTCAGCGCTTGGGACAGGTGGCATGATAGTGATGGATGAGAGCGTAAGCATCCCAGAAGCGATGAAAAATCTCTTCGAATTTTACCACCACGAATCTTGCGGGCAATGCACACCCTGTCGTGAGGGTACAGGCTGGGTTGATAACATCTTGGGCAAAATCCTAGAGGGTAAGGGAACACACAAAGATTTAGACACCATTTTAGATGTCTGCGATATGCTCAACGGCAAAACTATCTGCGTTTTTGCGCCCTCAGTGGCGTATATTGCGATGAGTTATCTTAAAAAATTTAAAGAAGAATTTGAACAATTACTCCATTAAAATCTAGTGTTTTTATGCTATTTTATCCCAAATATTCACTGGCTTAAGCAAACTATTGTGACTTTTTTGTCATAATTAATTGATACTATATCATCAGCTAAAGGCACGCAGTGAGACAATCTCGTCTTTTGATCAAATTATATTTTATAATAATGCTTTTTTTCTCAACCCTACTCCAAGCACAACCAGAAACTTTACCATCTACAGAGGATACAAACACTTTTAAATCATTACCTCTTGTAAGGATTGGCGTACTTGCCTTTCGTCCAAAACCACAAACATTCGAACAATGGCGACCGCTTGGTATTTTACTCAATCATGCTCTCCCTCAATACGATTTTGTCATTGAAGCACTTACCTATCCCGAATTAACAGACGCTGTTTCTAAAGGGAAACTCGATTTTGTACTTACAAATTCAGGCAATTACATCCTTTTGAAACGACGATTTGGGCTATCTTCGCCGCTAACAACACTTGCTATAAATGAACATGGCGTTAAAACGACACATTTTGGGGGTGTTATATTCACCCGTAGTGAAGAAAAAATTGATACACTCCAAGATATTAAGGGAAAAATAATTGCCGTACCAGAAAAAAAATCCTTTGGTGGGTATCAAATGCAAGCTTATGAGCTTTTTCAAGCAGGCATAGACATTCAAGAAGATGCTTTTGTCCATGTTACGGGGTTACCTCATGACAATGTTGTCAAAACAGTTTTATCAGGGCACGCTGATATTGGATTTGTGCGTACAGGTATTTTAGAGAAAATGGCGGAAGAAGGCGCTATTGATATGAAAAATATTAAGATTATCAACCCTCAAACCCATCCCTCCTTTCCTGTCAAAATCTCAACTCATCTTTATCCAGAATGGCCATTATCGACATTACCTCATGTTGATGAAAAAATTTCTAAGAGTGTTTTGTCGATTCTTTTTCGTCTTGAAGAAAATGATACGGCACTTAAAACAATGCGTATTTATGGATTTAATATCCCAGCAAACTATACACTCGTCGAAGAAATGCTCCAAGCCTTGCACCTTCCCCCTTTTGATGAAAAACCCGCCTTTGCTTTTAGCGATATTTGGGAGCAATATCGTGATAAAGTCATGCCCTTTATTATTCTTTTAGGTTTCGTACTGATGCTAGGTATAATGCATCTACGAAAATCCAATATTTTACTCCAACAAAGTCTTTTAAGTCAAAAAAAGCAAGCAGATACTTTGACGCAATTTTTGCAAGTGATTGAACAATCTCCTATCTCTATTATTATCACCAATCTTGATGGACAAATCGTCTATGCCAACCCTAAGTTCATTACTATTACTGGCTATAGTGAAACGGAGATTATTGGGCATAACCCTCGTTTTTTAAAATCTGGTAGAGTCCCCAAACAAACCTATATGGAGCTATGGGAACACCTTAAAGAAGATAAAGTATGGGAGGGAGAATTAATCAATCGTCGCAAAGATGGCACTGAATATATTGAGTTTGGCACCATTGCGCCACTGCATCAACAAGATGGCACCATCACACATTATGTGGCTATTAAAGAAGATATTACACAGCGAAAAATAGCAGAAGAAAAAATTTATCAATTGGCTTTTTATGACCAATTGACTTCCCTGCCAAATCGTCAAAAAATCATATTAGATATGAATGCTCGAGAACCAAAGGCATGTGCTATTTTGAACATTGACAGCTTTAAAGAAATCAACGATCTTTTTGGTATTCAAGCTGGCGATAGCATCCTTTCTCAAGTCGGTGAATGGTTCAAAGAGATAGGATTTTTGGCTTATCGCACAGGTGGTGATGAGTTTACAACCTTGTTCTATGACGATGAAGTAACAAAGCTAACGCTCAATCGTCGTATGCTTCACTTAATGGCACTATTAGAAGAAAAAACCTTTCATATTGGAGATGAAGTTATCTCTTTGCGTATGAGTATCGGTGTAGCCGTTGGTGGCTCCAAACTTTTAACCCATGCTGATATCGCTTTACATGTAGCCAAAGCCAAAAAAATACCACTCTCTTTATATGAAGAAAAAGAAAATATCGAAGAAAAATATCGCCACAATATCGTCATGGCGGCGATGATCCGAAAAGCTTTAGTTTCAGGGCGCATTATCTGTCACTACCAACCTATTGTAGATTTTAAAACCAATGCTATCGTCAAATACGAAACGCTCGTGCGTATGGTTGATGAAGAAGGCAACATCATCTTGCCACTAGAATTTCTACCTGTAGCGAAAAAAATGAAAATCTATCCTCGTATCACGCAAGAAGTTGTCAATCAAGCTTGTGAACTTTTTAAAAATAGATCCGAAGAATTTTCTATCAATCTTTCAACCGCAGATATGGAAGATGCTCGCTCGATGCAAAAAATCATTGAAGTCATCAATAGAACCAATACCGCCTCTCGCATTGTTTTTGAGATTTTAGAATCAGAGGGTGTTGAAAACTACGATACCATCAAACAATTTATCGCTCAAGTCAAAGTTTTGGGTGCAAAAATTGCCATTGATGATTTTGGTACAGGGTATTCTAATTTTGAACACATTTTAAGGCTCAATGTTGATTATATTAAGATTGATGGTTCTCTCATTCGAAACATTACCAATAACTCTCGTAATCACATTGTTATTGAAACCATCGTGAACTTTGCTCAAAAAATAGGAGCGCAAACCATAGCCGAATTTGTGAGTGACGAAGCCATTTTTGAAACAGTGAAAAAATTAAATGTCACCTATTCCCAAGGATATTTTACAGGTCGACCTGAACCACTTTTATAAAGGTTTGAAATATTATCTTTACATGTAAAGGCTTATTTGATAAACAACGACATATAAGAAAGTCTGGCCGTATCAATTAAAAAGTCAATCCCAGGGAAATAAGCCACGAAGGTATTGCCGATACCACCCCAAATAACGGCAAATGCGATAAAACCTATCACCAAAGGTGCGATGCCTTTGAGGGGTGGAATATCTTCCATCTCAGCGGTGGGATAAAAGTACATCAAAGCAATCAATTTAAAATAGTAATAAATAGAGATAAAAGTAGCCGTGACACCAAAAACGGCAAGGATAGTATTGCCCGCTTCAATGGCGCCTGTAAAAATATAAAATTTACCCACAAAGCCGATAGTCCCAGGAAGTCCTGCCAAAGAGAGCATAAAGATACTCAGCATAGCTGCCATATAAGGATGCACATGGGCAAAACCTCTAAAATCCTCATAAGTCACACGAACATGGTCATCTGCGGTGATGTAAGAAATGAGTCCAAAAGCTCCCATAGAAGAGAGAAAATACGCCACAAGATAATAAATAACAGAAGAAGAAGCACTCTCTCCTACGACACCAATCGAAACAAAAGCAATCAAAATATACCCTGTGTGTACAATACTTGAAGCGGCTAACATTCTTTTTAAACTGCGTTGAATGACCGCTAAAAAACTACCATACAGAAGCGTTGCGGTGATGATGACAAAAAACAGCTCATCCCAAATTTCGCGAATCGGGTCTAAATCCACCAACATGATTCTAAGAATAAATCCAAAAATAGCTACTTTAAAAGTTGCCGCCATAAACGCCGTTACAGGAAGTGGTGCGCCATCATACACATCAATCGTCCAGTTTTGAAAGGGAAATGCGGAGATTTTAAACAAGAAAGTCACCAATAAAAAAGTACCACCAATAACCACCAAAGAGATATCCTTACCCATAAGCATATCCACTTCTTTGCCAATATCCCCCAATATAGTCGTTCCAACGCCTGCGTAAATAAGGGCTGAGCCTAAGAGAAAAAAGACACCTGAGAGTGAACCTAAAACCAGATATTGGTAACTTGCTTCAACCCTTCTGGTATCATATTTTTGAAAACCCACCATGACATATAGGGAAAGTGACGCGATTTCTAGGGCAATAAATGCTGTTAAAAGCTCATTGGCATGAACCAGTAACATCATCCCAAATACAGAAAATAAGAACAAAGAGAAAAACTCTTTTTTAAATTTTCGTTTGGTTTGAAAGTAATGCATTCCCACCAATATTGTCACCAAAGCCCCACTGAGTAAAAGTGCATCAAAATAGACCGAATAACTATCGCTAATGAGCATTTTTGAAAAGATGTGTTTGAGCGGAAAAGAGGTATATAAGACACCAAAATAGTAGAGATCACACAAGAGGGCGACAAAAATAAATATAAAAGTTAGGAGTGAAAATCGCTCCATAGAAATTTTTTCTATCGGGGAGAGTAACATCAAGATAACCGCCCCACTACCAATAACGATAAGCGGTAAAAGATAACTTAGTTCTACCCAATTCATACTTTTGCCCCTACATGTAAAATTTCCATTAGATAATGTTGGATGGTTGGCTCTATTTTGTATAAAAATAAATCAGGATAGATACCCATGGCAATGATGAGAAGTGAAAGGGGTAAAAGTCCTAAAACCTCTTTCCAGTCTAAATCTACCATTGCTGAAACATCATTTTCACTGTTCGCTAAAATTGCCTTTTGAAATAGCCAAAACATATAACTCGCTGCGACTAAAACCGTTAACGCTGAGAGTATACCTGCAAAAGCGTTGTATTTGAAAAGTCCTAGTACGATAAGAAGTTCGGCGACAAAGCCATTGGTTCCAGGGATTCCGACGGTGCATAAAACCATGATGCCAAAGAAAACAGTAAACAGTGGTGCTTTAGCAGCAATGCCACCCATTCCGTCTATTGAGCGAATACCCAAATTTCGCTCCAACACACCCACTAACAAGAAAAGTCCACCCGTAGCCATGGCATGAGCAACGATAAGAAAAGCACTTCCCATCATCCCATGGACATTGAGCGAAAAAATACCTGCGGTGATAAAACCTAAGTGAGAAGCAGAAGAGTACGCAAACATTTTTTTAATATTGTGTTGAGAAATCGCCGCGATGCCAAAATAAACTAAGCCAAAGATACCCAGTCCCACAAAAACGGAGGAAAGCTCCACGAAGATATCAGGGAAGAGCGGTATCATAAATCGTACCAAGGCATACGCGCCAAGTTTTGCCATGATGGAAGAGAGAAGGAAAACGCCTCCAGTAGGAGAGTTTGAATAGGTTTCTAATAACCAAGTGTGAAAAGGAAATAGCGGGATTTTAATAGAAAATGCCAACATAAATCCCAAAAAGAGCAACACCCGATGCCCATGACTTATCGTTGTAATTTGAACAAGGTCACTCAGTTCAAAACTCCAAGAACCAAACTCATAGTAAAAGGCAACACCTAGATAAAGGATGCTTACAAACATAAATAAAGAGCCCATAATGGTGTAAATAGTCACTTTCAAAGTCGAATAAACACGATTGCCCGAGCCAAAAAGCCCAATAATCATAAAAACAGGGAGTAACATCGCTTCCCAAAAGAAATAAAACAAAATCAAATCCAGTGAAAACAAAGTTCCACTGATACCTGATTGGATAAAGAGCATACTAATCCAGTAGTTTTTGGGTCTATTATTGTTCCAAAGAAGTAAATACGCACTAGGAATAAGCGTTGCGATAAGCATCAAAACAATCAGCGAAAAACCATCTATCCCTAAGCTATAATTGATGCCATACGCTTTAATCCACGGATGAAATTCTCGTAGTTGGATAGTGCCAGTGAGTTGAAAATTGGTATAGATAAAAAGGGCTAAACAAAAGATAATCACAGAAACGATAAACGCCATATTTCTAGTTCCATTTTGGTTAATTGGCGTTAAAAGAAGGATCAGTGCCACCACCATCGGAAGAAATATAATAATCGAAAGTATACCTATATCCATCATCTACCCCAATATCGCAATCAAATAAATACTACAAGCACTCACGCCTAATATCATCACCAAAGCATACAATCTCACATTGGCGTTTTGGACAACCGCAATGAGCTTGCCCACTTTAATAAATCCATGCGAAAATCCCATAATAACTCTATCCACGCTATTAATATCAACACTCACCGCAATAAACTCACTGAGTTTTTTCAAAGAGCGCACAAAAAGAAGGTCATAAAGCTCATCAATATAAAATTTGTTATACACCCATCCACTCAAAGTTTCTTTACATGTAAAGTCGTAAAATCTAAATTTACGATACGCCAAAGCGATACCTAAAAGTGAAATCAAGATATTAATCCCTAAAAGTATCCACTCAGTTTGATAGCTTACATGTAAAGCTCGCGTACCCCATTCACCAAGCCATGTACCCATGGAGTGAGAGCCTCCAAAAAGTTCAGGCAATCCCATAAATCCAGCGAAAAGTGAGCCGATAGCAAGCACGACAAGGGGCGCTTTCATCACCCAAGAAATCTCGTGAAAATGGTTTACATGTAAGAAGTTTTTCCCTTCAAAAACCACAAAAAAGAGTCTGAACATATAGTACGCTGTAAGTATAGCGCTAAAAACCGCTATGCCCCAAATAAGATATTCTCCACTGCTAAATGCCACGAGTAAAATCTCATCTTTACTAAAAAATCCCGAAAAAGGAGGCACACCACTAATGGCAAGCGTTGCAATCAACATACAGATATAAACGACAGGTGAAACACGGCGCATCCCACCCATTTTGAAGATATTTTGTTCGTGATGTAAAATAACGATAATCGCCCCTGCTCCCATAAAGAGTAATGCTTTAAAAAACGCATGGGTAAAGACATGAAAAAGTGCGCTACTGTAAGCGCCAAGTCCCACAGCGATAAACATATACCCCAACTGTGACATCGTAGAGTACGCCAATATCTTTTTAATATCACTCTGCTTCGTAGCAATCACCGCCGCAAAAAGCGCACTAAACGCCCCCATATAAGCGATAAAAAGACCCACAGAGGGAATAAGTTCATAGAGAAAATAAAACCTTGCCACCATATACACACCAGCAGTCACCATCGTTGCCGCATGAATCAACGCAGAAACAGGCGTAGGACCAGCCATGGCGTCAGGTAACCATACGAAAAGAGGAATTTGAGCTGATTTGCCCATCGCTCCCACAAAAAGCATCACGCCAATAATCTGTAAAGTAAAAAGTGGGATTTCGCTTATCTTTGATTGAATAGAAGCATAATCAAACCCATAATCCGCCACATAAAAATAAAGCATCGCCAAACCAATCAAAAAGCCCAAATCTCCCACACGATTAACGATAAATGCTTTATTACCCGCTACTACATTAAGTGGGTCGGTAAAATAAAAACTAATGAGCAAGTACGAACAAAGCCCCACACCTTCCCATCCAATAAACATAATAAGAGGCCCATCGGCTAAGACCAATAGAAGCATTGAAGATAAAAAGAGGTTAAAATAGAAGAAAAACTTGCCATAACCCTTATCGTCGCTCATATACGCCGCGGCGTAAATATGGATGAGTCCACCCACAAAACAGATAAACAAGACCATAAAAATTGAGAGTTTATCTCCCAAAAATCCCATATAAATATCAAAAGAATCCAAACTTAACCACATATAAGGCTTATAAGTAAAAACGCAATTTACATCAAGTATTTCTCTAAAAAGCACGACGCCAAGGGCAAAACTCAAAAACGGTGCACTCAGAGCGGGGAGTGTAAACCACAGCTTTGAGATAGGGTGTTTGGTAATAGAATACATGTAAGCAACGCCTACAAAAACAGCAGAGATTAGAGGAATGAGTACAATCCACGCTAAAAGAGCATTCATAAAGACTCCTTTTGCGCAAGCGTTCTAAAGATATCTGAATCAAGGCTTTTTTTGCGACGATACAAAACCACGATTAAAGAGAGAAAGACGGCAGCTTCAGCCGCGGCAATAGCGATAACCATCATCGCCATGATATGCCCTGACATCGAATGATGATGCCGTCCAAGAGCGATAAAAATCAAATTGATGGCATTAAGCATCAACTCAATGGACATGTAAATGACAAAGATATTTTTACGACTAATAACACCGAGTAATCCAATGGACAAAAGAAGCATCGCCACTACGATATAGGAAAATAATGACCCTGCTATCATGCTTCTTCCTTTCGACCAAAAACAACCGCACCGATGAGTGCCACCAAAAGGAGAATGGAAATCAACTCAAAGGGTAAAAGCCAATGCTCAAACAGCTCCATTCCCAAAGGTTTGATGTCGCCAAAATTGTCATTTTTTTCTAAAAACGATGAGGGTAATTTGTAAAAGGCTCGTAAAATAAGGATATTGAGAGGGATAAGCCCCAATGCGCCTAAAAACAAGGTGATATTTTTATGCGGTTCTTTGGGTAGATTAGCCTCTTTGACATTGAGAAACATAATGATAAAAATGAGCAAAGTGATGATAGCACCCGCATAAACGATGATTTGCACCATAAATAAAAATGAAGCGCTTAAAAGAGCAAAAAGCCCTGAGAGTGCGATAATACACAAGATGAGGCTAAGAGCGCTATGAACGGGTTGATGAAACAGTACCATTCCCAAAGCGCCACCTATCGCAAAGGAGCTGAGTAAAAGAAAAATAACATCTAGCATATTGTCCCTTTCATGCTTTCATGAGAGAGCAGTTTGTCTTTGGTGAGTAAAAAATCTTCTCTTTTTTGTGCCACGAAACTAAAAATTCCACTGTCCATACGAATGGCATCGCAAGGACACGCTTCCACGCAACCACCACAAAAAACACATTCAAGCAAATCAATCGTAAAGATTTCAGGCATCTTTTCATCCACGCCATCTTCTCGCTCTTTAGCTTCGATAAAAATGCACTCCGCAGGACATGCCGTTGCACACATAAAACACGCCACACAACGCACACTGCCATCATCTCGCTTTGTCAGTAAATGCACTCCTCGGTAACGCGAAGTAATGTCGATAGGTTGTTCTTCTGGATAACACAGCGTTTTGATGTTGGAAGTATCTGAGAGATTGCGTAAAAAATGCTTCAGTGTCACCCACATACCACTAAAAATTGCAGGCAAATAGATACGGTCTTTAAAACTTTGCCCTTCTCGTTTGATGATTTTGATACCCATCCTAGACCCCCATCACTACAACAATGGTTGCAGTCACTAAGATATTGGCTATGGCTAAAGGCATGAGCACTTTCCATCCCAAATCTTGTAATTGGTCATAGCGAAACCGTGGAAGTGTCCATCGCACCCAGACAAAAACAAAATTCATCAGTAACAGTTTGATAGCAAAAGTAGCAATTTGGATAACGGCAGTGGCAATATTGACGCCGTCTTCTCCCAATCCTTCACGCAAAAAGATACCTAAAAGGAAGATGATTCCCACATTAATCACTAAAATACCTTGGATTAAGATCTTACTTTCACGGTTACGGATATTGCCCTCTTCTTTCCAGTGATTGTTCTTCCCAATCCATTTGGCAAAGAGATAACTCACTAAAGGAAGGGCTATGACGATAAAAGAGAGAACCAAAGGCATATTGGATTTTAAAACCCCAGTATTAAGGTAAGGCAGATGATAACCCCCAAAAAAGAGCGTGACGATAAGCGCACTTGAGGCACTCATCGCAACATATTCACCTACAAAAAAGAGTCCAAAACGCATCGCACTATACTCAGTGTGAAAACCACCCACGATTTCACTCTCGCCCTCAGCGATATCAAAAGGGGTACGGTTAGCTTCAGCAAAAGCAGTGACTATAAAAATAATAGCAGCCAAAGGTTGTAAAAAAATGCCCCAAGCTGGGATAAAACCAAAGAGTAATGTACCTTGATACGCCACCATATCGCCCAAGTGGATAGAGCCATAAGTAATCAAAATAGAAACTAAAGAGAGCCCCATCGCCGCTTCATAACTGATGACTTGCGCCCCTGCTCGAATGGCACCAAGGAGTGAATATTTGTTATTGCTCGCCCAACCGCCTAGCATGATGCCATAGACACTCAAACCTGCAAATGCTAAAAACCAAAGAATCCCCAAATCAATCGGCAAGCCTTGCATCATAAAGACTTGCTCTCCGATTTTGAGGTCATCTGCAAACGGCATCACCATAAAAGTCAAAAATGCTGAGCCAAAAACCAATACGGGGGCTAGTGAAAAAAGAAAACCTTGCTTGATAGAACTGGATTGAAAATCCTCTTTAAAGACGAGTTTGAGCATATCGGCAAAAGACTGGATAAGACCTCCAAGACGAATGCCTCCGATATGACAACGATTGGGGCCTAGTCTATCTTGGATAAATCCAGCTACACGGCGTTCAATCCATACCAAAATAGGAGCAGCCCCCAATGAAAAAAGAAGTGCTAAAATGACATTAATAATGACGATAGAGATACTAATCATATTCATAGGTTTATTCTTAGAGTATCGTTTTGTAGTGCTTCAAAATCAATGCTGGCAAAAACTTCAAGAGACCCAAGTTCGTCATCCCAAATATCTTTACATGTAAGGATATTATCCCCTAAAATAGTCGCGAGCAGTGAAATCAAAGATTGTGTTCCATGGTTTGTTTCAATCGCACAAGCGCTGAATTGTACAAAGCCATCCACATTGATGAAAGTTCCAGAGCGACTCGTGTGAGATGCGATGGGCAAAAACAATTCTATCTCTTTTTTAATATCAAAAGAACAAAGAGCGACAATACTTTTATCATACCCTTTTCGCTCAATCAACTCCACATCATTACGCCCCACAAAAACAACAAGTTCTGCTCGTTCAAGGGCTACTTCAAAATCCTCTTGAACAGAAGAAATCTGAAGTGCTTGTAAGCCTCTGCCATTGGAAGAGCGGTCATTGCATTT
>JAQWCT010000260.1:0-2346 GCA_028705785.1 Sulfurospirillaceae bacterium
GTGATACTTTTGCCTTAAGTTTCGCACAAATAAACTTCGCCTATTTGTGCGTCTTTGGACACTATTGTAAGGATAGAATCTTATAAAAAACTTATAAAAAAGTGTGTGTAACGATTATATTACGCCCAAACTAGAGCAAATGCCCTATTTTAGGATAGAAAGAAAATTGCAATTTAAGTAAAATTTTTTTAGATGATAGGCTAAAAAGTAAAGTTTTATGAACTTTTTTTTATTTTTTATTGATTTTTATCTCAAATTGACGAAGAAATTCATATTTTTTTATTTAAGATTTATTGCTAGAAATGGCGTTATTATGGACTTTTATTAAATTTTATTTATATTAATTATAAGAAAAATGATGTTTAAAATAAGGTTAATATTTTTTTACTATTATATTTATATTAATTATAAATTATAATTCTATCTATTTAGGGACTCCCCAAACAAATAAAACCTCAAATTCAAGATAAGTATGTGGATAATTTTGAATCAAAGCTCTCGTTTGGGCAACACTCAATTTTTTTTCACCTCCGCTCACACCACTGTATTTAATGTAGCGAAATTTTGAAATATTATCAGGGAATGGAAGCTTAAACGATTTGATTTCATGCTTACATGTAAAGTATTTTTCAAAAAGCGTAGTGAGTTTTTGTGCATTGGGTAAAAAAGTAGCAAGCCCACTTAATGCATAAATAGTTTCAAATGTTTTATCCGTAAAAATGGCAAAGGCACCTTCTTTACATGTAAGGGAAATCCACTCTATCATTTTTTCAATATCCTTCGACCATTGCAACGCTGATGAAGAAATCATAAGGTCATAAAAAGGCTGGAGTTTTTGCCTTACATGTAAAGACTCAAAGTCCGTATTAATGATGCTTACTTCTTTACATGTAGGATGTAAAGAAATCATCTCTTGCGAACTATCAACACCGATAAAAGCGTCCATTTCCCATGTGATATTGCGATAAATTTCTCCACAACCACACCCCAAATCGACAATGCTTCGAGGATGACTATGCACGCCTTGAACTAAGTACCGTGCCACTTCTTTTTGCACGATGGTATATTCACCATAATGATAAGCATGTCTGGAAAATTCTTTGATATGTTTTGAATTCATGATTGTCTTTAGTATTTTTAAAAAAATTATACTTTTTTCTCTCTAAAAAATAAGAATTTGATAACATAAAACTGTTTTTTCTTTATTTATTCTGAAGCCAAAATATAATTTTAAGATTGTTTTCCATAAAATAATGTACATATAGTTTGGGAGGATTATCATGAAGCTTTTAATGAAGGTTTTGGTGCTTTTAATATTTTTTACACATTCAGCTCTTTTCGCTTCTGCTGGCAAAGTTTCGCTGCTCAATGGAGAAGCCTATGCCCAAAGAGATTCACAAAAAATTGCTTTGCAAAACGGTAGTATTCTTGAAGAAAAAGATGTTATTATCACTGCAAAAGGGGCACAAGTCCAACTTATTTTCGAAGATAAAACCGTTATCACACTGGGCAGTGAAAGCGAATTTAAAATCGAAGAGTATTTCAATGATGCCAAAGCCCCCAAAGCTAAATTCAAATTTGGACAAGGTACCTTTAAAACTATCACCGGTCAAATAGGCAAAACAGCACCTGAAAACTTTACGCTGGAAACGAAGACAGCAACGATTGGTATTCGAGGTACTATCGTGGGAGGCATAATTCCCCCACCTTCTAGTCCTGCACCTGAAACTATTTTCTGTTTGTCTGGAACTATATTTGCAGCTTCGTTATTGAATCCTCAAGCTCCTCCTGTCACAATTCCTGCGGGCAGTCTAACTTTTTCAAGTCCAGAGGCTCCTCCTAGTCCGCCAAGACCAGCTACACAACAAGAATTGCAACAAATTAATCAAAGTACAGGAACACCTCCTCCTCCACCAGTGGCAGGAAGTAATGCTCCACCTACTGCTGGTGGTTCATCTGGAAGCGATGGTTCTGGCTCTACCACGCCAACGCCTTCCTCGCCAACAGTAACACCACAAACATTTGTGCCAACAGCTGCAATTAATGCCTCACAAACTAATTTACAAACCAATTCACAAACGCAGATACAAACGCAGATACAAACGCAAACTTGTCCTGCTGGAACAACGGGAACTTACCCTAATTGTGGTACATGTACAGCTTTACAAAGCGGAACTTATCCTAATTGTGTTGATTTAACTTGTCCTGCTGGACAAAGTGGAACTTACCCTAATTGTGGTACATGTACAGCTTTACAAAGCGGAACTTATCCTAATTGTGTTGATTTAACTTGTCCTGCTGGACAAAGTGGAACTTACCCTAATTGTGGTACATGTACAGCTTTAC
>JAQWCT010000260.1:2446-2874 GCA_028705785.1 Sulfurospirillaceae bacterium
AAAGCGGAACTTATCCTAATTGTGTTGATTTAACTTGTCCTGCTGGACAAAGTGGAACTTACCCTAATTGTGTTAATTTAACTTGTCCTGCGGGAAAGACAGGAACTTACCCAAATTGCGTTGATTTGACTTGTCCAAGCGGCACTACAGGAACTTATCCTGATTGTACGACCATAACAACGGGTGGCGGCGGCTCTACTCCTCCATCGGTTAATCTAGACTTTGTAGGTTTAGCAACCTCTTCAGCGGTACAATCAAACACCATACAACACACTCATGATAATGCATTTACTGCTTTTGTAACTAACGCTTTAGCAGAAGGAGAAATAACTCTTACTAATAACACCTTGGCTTTGAACTCAACTTCTGTCAGTGTAACATCACCCACTCTCTTTACCGTGAATATTTCAGATGCTAATATCACGCAA
>JAQWCT010000261.1 GCA_028705785.1 Sulfurospirillaceae bacterium
ATCGAGTGTGATAAAGATATTAAGACTTTGTCCTTGGTCTATCCATTTTTGGCGAATGGCACCTGCTTTAATGAGTACTCGTTGGTCAAGTTCATAAGCAGGAGTATAGAAGTTCCATGTATCAGGGCTAAGATTTGGGACAACAACAGGAATCATACCTGAGAGGTTTTCTTCAAACCATTTGCGTTTGTAAACAGGCTCGATGGTTTGCGTTGTACCTACCAAAATAGAGATAGAACTTGTTGGCGCAATTGCCATCAAGTAGCCGTTGCGCATACCGTTATTTTTGACTTTTTCTCTCAAACTTTCCCAGTCGTACATGTAACCAAATAATCCACCACGATCTACAAGTTTTTTAGCTTCTTCATTGGCAACATCAATAGGGAAGATACCTTTGCTCCATTTTGAGCCCTCAAATTCTGGATAAGTCCCTTTTTCAATGGCGAGATTTGAAGAGGCATGGATAGCATTGTAACTTACTGCTTCCATCACTTCGTCAATTTTGCTAAAGTGTTCATAACTTCCCCATGCAATATGCTGTTCAGCAAGCATTTGCGCTTCGCCCATAACACCTAGTCCAATGGCACGAGATTTGAGGTTAGTATGCTTTACTTTCGCATGAGGATAGAAGTTAAGGTCGATGACATTATCGAGCATTCGAATCGCGATAGGAACCGTTCGCTCAATATCTTCTTTAGTATTGATTTTGGAAAGATTGACACTTGCTAGGTTACAAACAGCCGTTTTTCCTTCTATCATCTCTTTTTCAACGATAAAAATATCTCTACCATTAATAGAGTCTAATGCGGTGACTTTTTTAGCTTCTTTTGTAACACCACTGTCTACTTTGATAAGATCGCTCTCTTCATAAGTTTCAAAGCTTTGGTCGTTATAGACAATTTTTACTTTGTAGTGGTTAGGATCAGTATTTTGAAAAATTTCTGTACAAAGGTTAGAGCTTCTAATGATGCCTGTGTGATTGTTTGGGTTAGCTTTATTAGCATTGTCTTTGAAACATAAAAATGGACTACCGCTTTCAAAATAGCTTGTTAATATTTTTTTCCATAAATCTTTAGCTGGAACATACTCTTTAGCTACTTTATCGTTTTGCTCATAGGCAACATATCGTTTTTCAAACTCTTCACCATATACCAAAGAGAGATCACCCGTTTCAGCTGGGTCAAAAAGAGTCCATATGGTATTTTCTTCGACTCTTTTCATAAAAAGGTCATTAATCCAAAGCGCAGGAAAGAGATCATGAGCACGTCTGCGTTCTTCTCCAGAATTTTTCTTCAAGTCTAAAAAGTCAGAAACATCCATAGGCCAAGGCTCAAGATAGACAGCAATAGCTCCTTTTCTAGTCCCTAATTGATCAACGGCAATAGCAATATCATTGGTGATTTTAAGGAAGGGAATAACACCACCAGCAGCATTTTTATGTCCATCGATCATACCACCCATTGAACGAACCATATTCCAATCCCAACCGATTCCACCACCAAATTTACTCAGCAGTGACATCTCTTTATAGGAATCAAAAATACCCTCGATATTGTCAGGCGTACTTCCGATGTAACAAGAGCTCAGTTGATGACGAGGTGTTCTTGCGTTGGAAAGCGTGGGCGTTGCTAGCATCACTTCAAATTTGCTGATGACATCATAAAACTTTTTAGCCCAGTCTTGTGAGTTAAGTTCGTTTTGTGCTAAAAACATCGCGATTGCCATAAACATATGCTGTGGCAATTCTATTGGTCTACCTTGTTTGTTTTTAATCAAATAGCGGTCATGTAAAGTTTTGATACCCAAATAGTTAAACTGTAAATCTCGCTCAGGCTTGAGGTGAGCTTCTAAATCTTTGAGGTCATATTTTGCTTTGAGTCCTAGTACGATGCGACCTTCTTTTTCGCCACGATCCAAATACTCCACAAAACTTCCATAACCTGTATGTCCATTGACTTTGTGGTAAAGATCATATAAAAAAAGTCTTGCCGCAACAAAAGTCCAGTTGGGTCTGTCAATATCTATTTTATCAACAGCTGTTTTGATAAGTGTTTTTTGTATCTCTTCAGTGGTGATTTTGTCGCGAAATTGAATCTTTGCATCAACTTCTAATTCACTTTGAGAAACATTGTCCAAGCCTTTGACAGCAGAGCTTGTGTACTTTTGAATTTTTGAAATATCCAGTGGCTCAATACGGCCATTGCGTTTTTGAACAGTTAGCATTTATTTAAAGACCCTATTAAAAATTTTATCAACATTTTTGGTGTAGTAATCATAATTAAAACAATCACGGATTTCTCTCTCGCTGAGTTTCGCTCTTAAGTCTTCATCGCCTAAAAGATTTTGAAGGTATAAACTCTCACCTAATTCATTGAGTGCAGGTTTACTTTGTTGTAAATCTTCCCAAACTTTCATAGCATTTCTTTGAACGATTTTATAAGCATCTTCTCTAGATACATTTTTAAGAGGAAGTTCAAGCAGAATGCGTTGTGAGAAGACAAGACCACCTGTAAGATTGAGATTCTTCATCATATTGTGTGGATAGACAACCAGCTTTGATATAACGCTATTAAGACGGGAGAGCATAAAATCGGTAGTGATAAATCCATCAGGAAGGATAAATCTCTCAACAGAACTATGACTAATATCTCGCTCATGCCAAAGTGCCACATTTTCCATCGCTGGGATGGCGTAAGAGCGAATCATACGGCAAAGCCCTGTGATATTCTCGCTCAACACGGGATTGCGCTTGTGAGGCATGGCAGAGCTACCTTTTTGCCCTTTTTCAAAAAACTCTTCACACTCATAGACTTCTGTTCTTTGATAGTGACGAATCGCAACAGCTATTTTTTCACAGCTTGATGCTAAAAGGGC
>JAQWCT010000059.1 GCA_028705785.1 Sulfurospirillaceae bacterium
GTATTTGCTTTTTTAGAAGCCGAAGAATTTGAGGTCAGTCTCATTTCTCCACCTCAAAAAGAGGTAGAAGTTCTCAAAAGTGAAGCAAAGGTTGAGGTTAAAGAAGAAGTTAAAGAGGAAGTCAAAGAGGAAAAAGCTAAAACGGTTGTTGCGCAAAAAAGCTTTTTAAAGATAGATTCGCAAAAACTCGATGAGTTGTTTGATTCGATTGGTGAACTGGTAATTGCTCAAAATTATTTGGGAGAAAATGGTAAAATCAAGGCAGTACGGGATGCCGAGGTGACTAAAACAATTGAAAATCTCTCCAAAATTACTAAGCTGATTCAAAATCGTGTGATGGGACTGAGGATGATTCCTATTCGTGACACTTTTGAGAAGATGAAAAGAGTGGCAAGAGATTCGTCTAAAAAGGTCAATAAACCGATTCGTCTTGTTCTTGAAGGTGAAGATACAGAAATTGATAAAACAATGGTTGAAGCACTCTCTGACCCACTCATTCATATTATTCGAAACTCCATTGACCATGGCATTGAAAGTACGCCAGCGGATAGACTAAAAGCAGGCAAAGATGAAGAGGGCATCGTGACGCTTAGTGCTTACCATAAGGGTGGTAATATCATTATTGAGGTAAGAGATGATGGTCGAGGAATTAACAAACAAAAGGTATATCAAAAAGCTTTAGAGGGAGGGATTATCAGTGCAAGTGATGAACTCAGCGATGCACAGATTTATGGACTTATCATGCAAGCGGGTTTTTCAACAGCCGATACGATTAGCGACATCTCTGGTCGAGGTGTTGGACTTGATGTGGTATGCAATGCTATTGAGGGTGTGCGAGGAAAAGTTGATATTATCTCACACGAGGGAAAAGGGAGTACTTTTTCCATTGTGTTGCCGCTCACATTAGCGATTATTGATGGGATGATTGTCAGATGTAGTGATAAAATTTATATCATTCCTACACTTTCTATTATTGAATCTTTTAGACCTTCTCAAGAGAATGTTCACACAGCAGGTGGAAAAGAGGAGTTTGTACAGTTACGCTCTGAACTTTTGCCGATTATCCGACTTGCAAAAGTTTTAGAACTCGAGCACACCTCTCCAAATCCTTGGGAATCAACTTTGGTTTGTATTGAAAATGACAAAGGTAAATTTGCACTTTTAGTCGATGAGTTAGTAGGTCGTCAGCAAGTCGTTATCAAAACATTAGGAGAGTTTTTTGCCAAAACCGAAGGTGTCAGTGGTGGTGCTGTTATGGGAAATGGTGAAGTTGCCCTTATCCTCAATGTGGAAGAACTCTACTAATGGATCGACTCTCTTTGAGTAGAAAAGAGTTCGAGCTTTTTAAAAATTATATTTATGAACACATCGGTATTTCTTTAGGTGAGCAGAAAATCTATTTGGTGCAGGCGAGATTGGCTAAAAGAGTTAAACAATTGCAACTGAATGATTTTGGGGAGTATTACACTACTTTAATCAATGATAAAACTGGTAATGAGCTTGAATACCTTTGTTCTTTAATCTCAACCAATGTCACTTCCTTTTTTAGAGAATCTAAACAGTGGGAATTTTGGAAAACTAACCTGTCAGCTATGATGGAGAAGAAAAACAATAAGCTTCGCATTTGGTCGGCTGCTTGTTCCACAGGAGAAGAGCCTTACAGTATCGCAATGTTTTTAGGAGAAAACGCTCCTAGTATGGATGTGAAAATCTTAGCAACAGATGTTTCGCCTCGCGTTTTAAAAGAAGCCAGTAGTGGCACTTACAGTGAAAAAGCGGCAGGCTCATTGGGGAGTAATTATCTCAACAAATATTTTACAAAAGTTCGCCACAATGAGGGACATCTTTACACTATAGATGAAAAGATAAAACGCCATATCGTCTTTAGGGGATTTAATCTTGTGACGGGGAATTACGGTATTTTTAAAGAGAAAAAATTTGATATTATCTTTTGTCGCAATGTGATGATTTATTTTGACAAACCAACACAAACTGCACTTGTACAGAAGTTTTACAATATGCTACATAAAGATGGCTATCTTTTTATCGGCAGTTCAGAAGCGCTCACCGATATCAAAACAGGATTTAAATCCAGAAGTGCTTCAATTTATCAAAAGGTTTAAAATGGCTGAAAATATGAGCGATAAAGCATTACTTGAAGAGATAGAAAAACGGTTTGAACAAAAAAATACCATGCTCGAAGAGTTAGAGTTTACCACCAAAAAACTGTATGATCTTAACGAAAAGCTTAAAGAAAACGATTCAGTTAAGGGAGAATTTCTATCACTGATCAAAAATGTGTTTAACAATCCTATCAGCTCACTCCTTAACCTCTCATCCATGATGCAAAAAAATGAAGATTCCCCCAAAACTGAAAAAATTAAAAGCTTTTTAAATACTGAGCTTCTCAAACTCAATTTTCAATTGACCAATATTTTTACCGCGGCTGAAATAGAGGCAGGAGAGATAGGGAGTTATTTTAGCGAAGTGGATGTAGAAAAACTTTTTGAAGAAGTGTTAAGTTCCTTTGCCTATTTAATAGAAGAGAAATCATTGGTAATAGACTCACATATTTCTTTAAAAGAGACGATTATTAGCGATACCAAAAAACTTCATTGTATCCTTTCAAATATCGTTTCAAATGCTTGTGAATACTCTTTTCGAGGTAAAAAAATAATATTTAAAGTAGATATCCAAGGTAAGAATCTTGTCATTGCCATCACCAATATTGGAGATGTGATTTTAAAGGAGTATAAAAAAGAGGTCTTTAATCGCTTTAAAAAAGTAGATAAGAAAAGCAAAGCTAGGGAGTCTGTTGAAGGCCTAGGACTTGGGCTTAGCGTGGTGAATGCACTGGTGGATTCATTAGATGGCGAGATTGATTATGAATCAAGTGAAGAGGGAACGACTTTTACGGTTGTATTGAAACTTCAAGATAAAAATGCAGCGCAAGCACTTTTGGGTGAGGGTGGCAATGAGTTTATGTTTGATGATTTTGATGATATGAAAGAGTTTTAATGTTACCCCGAAAATTCATCCATGTTGGTGAGATTTTTGTTGCCATCAATCCCACCGAAATTATTACCGTACTAGGTTCTTGCGTGGGCGTTTGTCTATATGATAAAGTTGAGATGATAGGTGCAATGAATCACTATCTTTTACCACTTTGGAATGGTAATGGATTGGAAAGCCCTAAATTTGGTAATATTTCCATCCCTAAAATGATAGAAAATATGGAAAATATTGGTTGTTCAAGACGCAACATAGAGGCAAAAATCTTTGGCGGGGCTAATATTCATAAAAGCAATACAGAGGGACAAATGATAGGTCAAAAGAACATTATGATTGCCAAAGAGATATTAAGACAATACACGATTCCCATCAAAGCTGAAGATACAGGTGGAAACAATGGTAGGCGTATCATGATGATTAGTGATGCCAATAGAATTATCCTCAAATATGTACAAAATGAGATTATGGACAATGATTAGAGTTTTAATTGTCGATGACAGTGCCACAGCAAGGCATATATTACGCGAAATTTTAGAGAGTGATAGACGCATTGAAGTAGTGGGTCTAGCGGCAGATGCATTCATTGCACGAGATATGATTTTGGAATTAAAGCCCAATGTTATTTGTCTTGATGTTGAAATGCCACGGATGGATGGGGTTACTTTTTTACAAAAATTGATGACCTACTTTCCTACACCAGTGGTTATGGTATCTTCTTTGACACGCAAAAGCGCTCAAGTAACACTTGATGCACTCGAAGCAGGGGCTATAGACTATGTCGCAAAAACGCACTCCAATATCTATGACGGTAAAGATGAGATTCGTGATGAATTGATTCAAAAAGTCGTTGATGCTTCTTATGCAAGAGTACAAAAGATAACACCAAAATCTAAAATTTCTACCAATCGCTTAAGTATCGCAGAGACGACCAACAAGGTTATCGCTATTGGTTCAAGTACAGGTGGCACAGAAGCTTTGAAGGTTGTTTTGAGAGGAATGCCTAAAAATTCTCCTGCAATTATCATTGTTCAACATATGCCTGATAGTTTCGTAGGTCCTTTTGCTGCAAGGCTGAATTCATTATGTGATATTGATGTCAAAGTGGCCCAAAATGGTGATTTTCTAGCAATGGGAACAGCTTATATTGCACAAGGAGGGCGACATATGGTTTTGCGTCGTTCTGGTGCGAAGTATTTTGTGGAAATAGGTGAGGGAAGAACGGTAAGCGGGCACTGTCCAAGTGTTGATGTGTTGTTTAATTCCGTCTCTAAAGTAGCTGGTGCCAATGCAATTGGTGTGATTCTCACAGGTATGGGAGCTGATGGCGCTAAAGGAATGTTCAATATGCATCAAGCAGGGGCTAAAAATATTGCTCAATCAGAAGAGACTTGTGTTGTTTTTGGAATGCCAAAAGAAGCGATAAAATTGGGTGGTGTTAATGCTGTGGTGCCCTTGGAAGATATTAGCAAGGCAGTAGTAAATTTATTATCACACTAGGATTTAATAATGGAGCATATTTTTTACAACAAAAATAGTGTATCAGTTTTGTTGATAGGAAATTTAACGCAAGATGAAGGCTTTTTTAATATAGCCAAGTCCTTATGTAAATCTTTACATGTAAGCACAAAATCAAATGAGATTAAAAATATTGTATTAGAAAACAGAATTGATCTTATCTTTGGAACACTTTCTTTTGAAGGAGATTCTTTTCTTGAAGCGCTTCAAGAAGTCAAAAAAATAGATAAAGAAATAGGCATAGTTCTTTTTTTACGCATCGTTGATGCGGATTATTTATATGATGCATTAGCACTTAAATGTAGTCGATATTTTTATATGAAAATAGAAAAAGAACATATCTTAGAGCACTTTAAAGAGGCTATTGAAAATATTGTTGATAAAAATATCTTTCTCAAAGATACCCAATATTTTAATGCCCTTATAGAATCTTCTATCGTTTCACAATCTGATATAGAAGGAAATGTAACTTATATCAATGACCATTTTACTGCAGTAACAGGCTATACTCGAGAAGAAATTATAGGAAAAAATCATCGCATTTTAAGACATCCATCTAATGGCCCTGAGATATTTAAAGAGATGTGGGGAACGATTACACAAGGAAAAGTTTGGCGAGAGAGAATACTCAATATCAATAAAAATGGTAGTGATTTTTGGGCAGATACAATCATCATTCCTTTTAAAGATGAGAAAACAGGCAAAATTATCCAGTATATTGCTATTAGGCGTGATATCACACAGTTGATAGAAGAGCGAAGAGCAATTCAAGCAAGAGAGATTCAAGCCAATGAACAAACCAAACTTTCTGAGGCTAAAGACTCTTTTTTAATCCTTTTTACCCATGAGCTCAAAACACCGCTGAATGCTATTATTAATTTTTCGCAGTATCTATGTAAAAATATGTATCGTATCGAAGAAATTCCTAAAGAAAAAAGCACACATTTGTTAGAACAAATATATAAAAGTGCCTCTTTTATGTTGGAAAATGTGACTAATATTTTGGATTTAAGTAAACTGAGAAATCATAAAATCAATTATACCTATACACTTTTTAATCTCAAAGAGAGTATCCAAGATGTTATTGATAAGCACGAAGCATTGGCTTTAGAAAATAAAAAAGAAGTTGTGTTTCAAGATGATGGGAGCGAGGCTCATATTAGTAGTGATGAGTTTAGGTTTAAGCAAATCATTGCCAATATTCTTTCTAATGCGATTAAGTATGGCATATCTTCTGTAGAAGTATTTCTCTTATGTGATAAAGAAAAAATAGAAATTATTATTGAAGATGATGGTAGAGGTATTAGTGATAAAGAAGGTATTTTTGAGCTCTATGAACAAGGCTCTAGTGGCAATACAATGATGGAAAAAAAAGGTACAGGGATAGGACTCAATTTTGTCAAATTACTCTGTAAGGACCTCGGATTCACTTATAAGATCGAAGATTCTCTCTCTTTGGGTGGTACAAAATTTATTTTAATGAAAAAATTGAAGGACTAAAAATGGTTAAAGTACTTATTGTTGATGATAACGACAACAATAGACTCACCCTTAATCTTTTGCTCGAAGAGATTGAAGAGATTGAAGTTTATGAAGCTGAAGATGGTCAAATAGCCGTTGAGATGTGTGTCAAACACAATTTTGATCTTATCTTTATGGATATTATGATGCCCAATATGGATGGGTTTGAGGCAACCAAGCTTATCAAGCAGGTGCAAAAAAATTGTATGATTATCGTTCTTAGTGCCCTTGATGACCAAGCTTCAAAAAATAAAATGCTCTCTTTGGGAGCTGAAGATTATCTAACAAAACCGATTAATGCAGAACTTTTTAACACAAGAATTAAACACTATCTTCGTATCATTGCCCATAGAAGTAGAACAACTACAACGGCGACTTCCCAAGTCCTCAACCCTTTTAATACGCAAGTCTATAGCCGAAGCTTAACATTTAGAATAGACAAAGAAGAGGCCCTTGGAGAGTTTTGGGATTATTGGTTGAAGGGTGAAAAAAATATTATTGACTTGAGTGATTGTGTGCGGTTAATCTATGGTTTTGGATTATGGTTACTTAAAAATGACCAACCGTTTTCCATTGCAATGGAAGAGAGTAGTGATAAAGTTTATATGATGCTTTTACATCAAGGTGTCATTAAAAATAGCATTATTAAAAATATTTTACTCAAACATTTTGCACATGCTAAATATATTGTAACCAAAGAGATGCTTTCTTTTCAACTTGATATTGAGGTTAAAAAAGCAGTTGTTGCAATGAGTGATGAAACTAAAAAAATACTCTCAAAATCACACGATAATGTACTGTGTGCCACAGAATATATCGAAAATTGTGCCATTTCTTTTATCGGAAAAATTGATGGACTTGAAGCTATTAATGATGAAACAGATAAGGCTATTTTAGATTTTGAACGAGCACCTAGTAAGCGAACAGCTATGATTATTTGCGATAATTTTCAAGAGTATGCCAATATTTTGGCAGAATTGATTGATTTTGCTCATCTAGGTTTTGCTGTTCAAACACTTATTAATTTCCTTTCGACTTTAACTGAAGATCAATTTGAAGACGATAAGGTTAAAAAGCTCTCTTCCATGCTTATCAATCTTCTCCATGACCTTTCATCTTGGAGGGAAAATGTCTTTATCACTCAAGTTGCTCGTGATGTTCACTACCTTGATGCCTCCTTGCTCTCATCGTGTATCCAAATAGAATCTATTTTTGAAGAGAAGGGAATAGATGCAAGTAGTGGAGATGATGATATAGAGTTTTTTTAGATGATTCAAAAATTGATAAAGCGCCCATCTATTTCTCTCTTTCGCCGGTTAATGGTAGGATTAATTATTTTTTTAATCTCTTTGTCCTTTGGTTTGGAAGTTTTTCTATGGAACCACTATCGTGTTCACATTATGGAAGAAGTCGAGAAAAATAGTGTAGTCATTGATGAATATCTTTCAACTCTTCTTCGGCAAAATGCGATAGGTCTACAAATGGCATTACTTCCTATTAGTCTTGATAATAAGATGCAAGAAGCATTAGTGCAAAAGGATGTAGATACACTTATTTCAGATTGGAGGCCTATATTTGAAGCGATGAAAAAATCTCGCCAAATAACCGACTTTTCTTTTTTAGACATTAATCGTATCAACCTAATCCGATTTCATGATATGAAAAAAAAAGGTGATAAGGTCGATAGGACAACACTTTTGGTAGCAGAAGAAAGTGGGCAAATGTCTTGGGGCGTAGAAATTGGAAACCTTGGAAGCATTACTTTGAGGGTTGTACAACCCATCTATATAAAAGGTGTTTTAATTGGATATGTAGAACTTGGGCAAGATATTGAAAATGCCATAAAACTTTTACATTTAAGTTTAAAAAATGATTTAGCAGTTTTCATCCAAAAAGCATATTTAGAACAAGAGAGTTGGGAAGAAGTGAACAAAGTTTCACGCTGGGATGATTATCCCAACAGCGTCATTTCTTATACTTCTTTAAAACCTTTACCAAAATCTTTCGTACACATAGCAGACCTTCATCAACATGATCAATATCATCAAATTTCAGAAAATGGAAAAGAGTGGATTGTTTATACGAAACCATTTCGTAATGCAGGAGGAGAAACTATCGGTGATTTATTGATTATACAAGATATCAGCAAAGAGAAAGCATCTTTTAGAGAATTTGTTGGTAAGAGTAGTATAGCAGGTATTATTTTATTGGGATTAATCATTGGGGTTGTTTATATCTTATTACACTATACCAATAAAAGTTTTTTGGCACAAGAAGAAGCTTTGAGTCGTCTTGAAAAAATTGCCAGCCATATCCCTGGTCTTGTTTATCAATTTCGTCTTTGTCCCGATGGTAGTTCTTGCCTGCCTTTTGCAAGTAATGCAATTGAGCAAATGTATGGGCTTGCGGTGAAAGAAGCAAATAAAGATGCAAGTAAAATTCTTCATATCATCCATCCTGATGATGTTGAGAATGTTGTATCTTCTATCCATAAATCAGCAAAAAATCTCACTACATGGAAATTTGAGTATCGTATAAAACTTGATGATGGAACAGTACGCTGGCATTATGGTAATGCAATGCCTGAAAAAGAAGAAGATGGGTCCATCCTTTGGCACGGCTTTGTCGAAGATATTACCGATCAAAAAACACTAGAGCATGAACTCAAAAAAATGAATGAAATGCTTGATAGCCAAGTGGAAAAAGAGGTTGCAGCTAGGATGAAAATCCAAGAAGAACAAGAAATGGAGCGACAATTTCTTATTCAAAAGGCTAAACTCTCTTCAATGGGTGAGATGATGGGTGCTATAGCACATCAATGGCGACAACCCTTGAATGCTTTAAATATGAATATTCAAAATTTGGATGACGATTTTGATGAAGGACTTGTCAATAAAGCCTTTATCGACAAATTTATTACCAAGAATCGACAAACAATTCTTTTTATGAGTAGAACTATCGATGATTTTAGGAATTTTTTTAAAATTGATAAAGCAAAAAAAGAATTTTCTGTGTTAGATGCTATCACTGAGACACTTTCCTTACAAAGTGCTCAATTTAAAAATTGTAATATTTGTGTTGAGGTCAAAGGAGAAGATCAAAGACTCTATAGCTTTAGAGGGGAATTTCAACAAGTTATCCTTAATATCATCAATAATGCGAAAGATGCTATTTTAGGAGCAAAAAGAGAAGAAGGGAAAATTGATATTGTTTTGGAACCCAAAAGCATCACTATTGAAGACAATGGTGGGGGCATTAAAGCAGAAATTTTGGATAGGATATTTGAGCCTTATTTTACCACTAAAGATCAAGGTGAGGGGACAGGCATAGGGCTTTATATGTCGAAGATGATTGTAGAAAAAAATATGGGCTGGAGACTCGAGTCATGCAATACAGAAAATGGAGCAAAATTTACGATTTTTTACGAAGAAGGAGATGACTTTAGAATATTTTAAAAAAGTTCCAAATCATCTTCTATCGTATCTGCCATATCTTGATTGAATGCCGCTTCCATTTGAAAACATGAACTCAAAAGAGAACTGTCAAGGTAGTGAATATTAATAGCACTTTGATGAATAAAAATATTTTGATACCATTGTGATAAATCTTCAGCCAAAGCACCTAGCAAAATAGTCAATTTTCGTTTGTCTGCTGATTTAGGGAGTGCATTGAGGAATCTTGTTACATTTCTTAACGCATATCCTAAATCTTTAAACTGTGAGAGTGATTCCATTGCGACTGTATAAACTAATAATACCTTTGAAATTTTAGCAATCGTATCTTCTTTTTTATTTGTAATAAGATGTTCAATAAGTACATTCAAATCATCTCCGACATCTTTGAGTTCATCAATTTCATCAGAAAATACATCCCCAAGTTCCTTGAGATACTCTTGCGCACTGATTTTGTTATAGTGCGTTTTACGAAGAATGGCTTCATCTTCTTGGCTTAAGAATGCTTTTTTAGTCGAAAGAAGAGGTTCATTCTCCTTTTCTTTATCCATAAGAGAGACTACTTTTATTGGTTCTTTGCGGGTTTGTGATTTGTTGTACATAAAGAGTGCAAAATTATCAAGTTTGAGTTTTTGGTACTCTGCTACTGTGATGTCGATAAAAATATAGGCTTGTATTAAGGTGTTATTCGTGCCAACAAGAAGCGTATTGGGATAAACTCTATAGATTTTGTGGAGACCACTGGGTGTTGGGAACTTTATTTTTTGTTTTTTCTCTTTGGTAATATTAAATTCATTGATAAAATCAGTTTCACAGTCGATTGAGCTTAATTTTATCGCTTCAAATGTTTGGTTGGCACTATTGTTGATAAAAACAAGTTTATCTTCTTTATAAAAAAGAGTGGGAAAAGGGACAATATTGGCAATTTCTCGGATAGACTCTTCTGCAATGTGATTTATTTCTTGTATTTTTTTGATTCGCTCCAACTCTTCTTTTTGTGTTTGGTAAGCTTTTTGAGTCATTATCTTAAAAAGTGCATCGAAGAATTTTTGCTTATTAAGAGGCTTGAGCAAGAAAGCATCAACCCCACTTTCTATAGCGCGTAAAAAGTGTTTTTCTTCATTATACGCCGTGGTGACTAGGATAGGCGTCTGAGGTGAAATTTCTTTAATAGCATTAACCATATCGAAGCCATTTTGATGTGGCATTTGGATATCGGTGATAACAATGTCTGGCTTATTTTGCTCAAATAAGGTTAAGCCTGTTGTTCCATTATCTGCTAGATAAACTTCTTTAAAAATTCTTTTAAGGAGTATGTTCATTTGTTCTTGTTCTTCGAGGACATCTTCTGCGTATAAGACAGTGGATTCTTTGCACATTTCATGTAATTGTTTTAAGGTATATTCCATGCAATTTCCTATGAAAAAATTAAGTTTTAGGTATTCTCTCGGATTTCAATCGTATTGGGAATGTCTATAAAAATATAGGTCTGCACGAGCGCATAATCTATTCCTATAAAAAAACCATTAGAGTATAACCAATAAACCTTAATTGAACCCTCTATTGTGGGGAGCTTGATTTTTTGTCGTTTGTCTTTCGTAATAGCAAATTGGCTTACAAAAGCTGTCTCTTGCTCAATAGATTCTATTTGAACTTCTTCGAGCATTTTAGCTGCGATAGTATTTATAAAGATGAGTTTATTCTCTTTATAAAAAAGTGTAGGAAAAGGGAGAAGATTGGCAAGCTCTTGAACGGATTCTTCTGAAGAGTGGTTAATGTCATCTATTTTTTGGCGTTTTTCCAATTCTCTCGCTTTTTTTTCGTCACAGATGCGATTGGTGTTTTTCAAAAGAGCATAAAAGAGTTTTTCTTTATCAATAGGCTTGAGTACAAAAGAATCAATGTCATTTTCTATGGCTTGTAAAAAATAATCTTCTTCATTGAAGGCAGTGGTAATAATGATAGGTGTTTTAGGAGAGAGCGCTTTGATAGCTTTACTCATTTCTAGACCATTGCAATGGGGCATTTGAATATCTGTGAGTACAATATCTGGGTGAAACTCTCTAAACAGTTCAAGACCGATACTACCATTGTCAGCTATATAGACTTCTTTGAAAATTCTTCTTAAAGTTGCAGAAACTCCCTCTTGTGCTTCCAAGTCGTCTTCTACATATAATATTGTTAATTGATTGCATAGTGCATTTAATTGTTTTAGGTCACTCATCTATTTTCCTCAGGAAAAGATTTTAAAATTATTTCTTCCCGTAGCTTTCGCTTCATAGAGTGCAATGTCAGCACTTTTTAAAAGAGCATTAAAGTCACTGCCATGGT
>JAQWCT010000262.1 GCA_028705785.1 Sulfurospirillaceae bacterium
TTCTTGTAGGGCTTCTTTAGCGATACCGCCTTGACTAGAATAATAAGTAGCACTTAGTCCCCTTTCTTTCGCCAACTCAATCGAAAGGCTACTCAGGACCTTGGCACTTTCAATTTTGTTACTAAGAATAATGGTTGAACGGAATTGTTCATACGATAAAAAAAGAAAATAACTTGAAAAGATAAACAAAATAATCAAAGGATATTGACTAATAAGTCTAAGCGTATGCTGTGTGGTTAATTTCATGGTTTTTCCTTAATTAATGGTTAAGTGGTATATTATAACTAGAGGCAATTTCTTTACATATTGGAGTTTCCTTTGCTCCTTGATTAAGGAGCAAAATAGCATCGTCATATTTAATATTACTTTTGATATAAGCTTCTGCTAAATAACATTTTGCTTTAATATTACCTTTCATAATAGCTTGTTCTAAATAGGGAATGGCTTGTGATGGATTGGCATTAGTACCTTCTCCATAAAGATAAATTTTCCCCAGATAAAAATAGCATTGAACGCAATTTTCTTTTTTGATAGCTAGTTCGAAAAAATCTTTAGCTTTTTTATAATCACCACTTTTATAGGCAATTGTTGCATCTCGAAAATAATCTGCAAAAAGAAAGTTGATAAAGATTACACTAATAAAGAGTAGAGGTTTCATCATTGGATTTCACTTTTAAATTTTAGAATAGTTTGATTAAGATTTAAAAATGCATTGACAGACTCTTGCATACTCTCGTTCTCTAAAATCTTTTCAAAAGAGTCAAATTGGTTGCATAAGTGTAAAATGCGTAAGTGATATGCTACACTCTTGAGTTTCGAAATTTCATTTTTAGCAAGAATGAAGTCATGTTGTTCAATCGCAGCTTTGATAGTTGGCATTTTCTCGTCTAGCTCTTCAATGTACTCGCTTAAAATTTGGGCAAGTAAGCTAATGTCAAGTCCTAATTCATCTGCAATAACGGAGAAATCAAAGTCTTCATATGCGGCTATATCTCTATTTTCTGTTTTAATATCATGGACAAAGAGATTGTTGTCATTTTGTAAATCTTCGTACTTATCATCATGATAATGTTCTTGGGATACAGGAAAGTCTAAATCATCAATTTTGATTTCATCTATGGAACTGTATGTTTGTGGTTTTGGAGACAAAATATCATCATCAAATCTAAGTTTAATATCAATTTTAGGTTCTAAAACAGGTGTATCATTGCTGGTAATTTGAAAGTCATTTTCGTGTTTTTCTTCTTCATGAATCAATGATGGTGTATAATCTGTATCATAAATGGATGATTCTTCTGAAAAATCTGTTGTGATATGCTTAGGTAGGGCATCTTTAGAATCTATTTCGATTTGAGGGGAAAATGATTCAGGCATTCGTTCCGTTGAGTCAAATGCACTTGAAGGTTTGCTAGAAATTGGGAGCTCATTTCTAAATGGTGCATTACTGAGTTCGATGCAGAAGCAGGCATGTGAACCACTGAGCTCTTTACGCAAAAAGATTTCATGGATATTGAGGGAAGTTTCAATTTCCTTGCCATTTTTGGTTTTAATCAGAACTTTTCGATTTGGAGTCCCACTATGCAGTGTGTAATCAATCCAAGAAAAATTTTGAAATTTAAAGATATACCCAGGTTTGTTAATAAAAAGATCGGCAAAATCGTTGTGATAGTTTTTGAATTCTTCCATGTCCTCGTACCCTAGGAGATACAACTCTTGGCTTCCCATCCCCAAAAAAACAGCATTTCTGTCGTAAAGTATCAAGCGAGATCCTTTGGTTTACATAAGGTTTCATCATAAAAAAGTTAATTTTAACTAACTTATACTTAATATTAACCTATTTATTTAAGAAATCAAATAAGATAAATCCATTTTTTTTGCCTATAGCAACTTCCAATTCTTCCAATGGTGCAGTATAAATATTTTCAAAAGAGCCAAAGTAGAGTAACAACTTTTTGATGGTTGCTTGCCCAATTCCCTCAACTTTGAGTAGCTCAGGACTCATGTCTTTTTCTCTTTTTTTATTCTGATGATAGGTAATTGCAAAGCGATGCGCTTCGTCTCTAAGCCGTTGTAAAAATTGTAGCCTTTTATCCGACGGAGGAAGAGTGAAAGATTGGTGTTGATTGTAGAGAAGATCGTGCGCACTTCCTTTTGCTCGATGTGCTTTAGCGTCTATCTTTTCTTTGGCGATGGCTAAAATGTCTACATGTAAGCCACTGTTTTTGAGAAGATTAAGAGCTAGTTTTAAAAGTGTTTCGCCTCCATCCAAAATCCATAAATCAGGCGCAGAATCTTTGTCGAAATCTTTAATTCTTCGCTCTAACATTTCTCTCATTTGGGCATATTCATCTTTGCAATGTAGGGCATATCTTCGATAACTTCCCTTGGCAAATCCTTCATCCCAAACGATCATAGCGCCAACAGGAGTATCGCCTCCAAAGTGTGAGTTATCAAAGACTTCAATGCGTCTTGGAAGTTGTGTGAGGTCAAAGAGGGTTTGAAGATTTTCATAGAGAGCATCTTTATTTTTGGAGAGTGTTTGAGAGAGTATCTCTTTGGCGTTTTGTGTGGCGATATCGACAAGATGGAGTTTTTCACCTCTTTGGGGTGTACTAATCGTCATTTTTTGTCCAAATTTTTCACTTAAAAAAAGTTCCATTTCTTCTTGTTCACTAAAGCGTTGTGCTATCAAAATATGGGAAGAAAAAGTCTGATTCATAGGATTGTAAAACTCAAAAATAGCTCTTTTGTAAAGTTCGTCCTTTTCAAACCCGTAAGTGTTATGTAAGATTGAGTTTGAGGTGGAGACGATTTTTCCCTCTCGGATAAAAAGTCGCATGATCGTAGCG
>JAQWCT010000060.1 GCA_028705785.1 Sulfurospirillaceae bacterium
CGAGCAACCGCTTTTGGTTTGGGGATTAATTGCTTCGATGTATGTAGGCAATGTTATGCTATTAGTGATTAATCTTCCTATGGTTAAAATCTTTACGAAAATCTTACAAGTGCCTTACTGGTTACTTGTTCCTTGTGTGACGGGGTTGGCTTTTGTTAGGGTATATTCTGTCAACTTTAGTACTTTTGCCCTTTTGTTGGCAGTTATCTTGGGCGTTTTGGGATATTTCTTACGCAAGCTTCATTTTTCGATGGCTACGGTTATCTTAGGGTTTGTATTGGGTAAGATTATGGAAGACAATTTAAGACGCGGTTTTGCTATCAGAGGTGGTGAAATCAACATCTTTTTCCAAGGTACGATTAACTACATTTTGTGGGGAATGACATTAGTTATTCTCTTTGTTCCTATGATTGCTTCAATGATTGCTAAGCGATATGCTTTAGGAAAATAAAAAATTTAAAGGGTTGTCTTGAGCCGATATTTTCGCTCAGGGCGACCCACTGAGCCATAGAGCGAATCGACTTCAACTTTACTACTTGAAACCAAATACTCCAAATAGCGTCTTGCTGTTGTACGATTAATCCCCAGTCTATCAGCGATTTCACTGGCAGAAAAAAAGTTTTCATGGTGATGTAGTACGGATAAAATCTTTTCTAAAGTGATGCCATCAACACCCTTGGGAAGTCCTACATGTAAAGGTTTTTCTGTGTGAACAGTTTTGTTGAAAAATTCATCTACTTTGCTTTGTGAGAGTTCTTCTTGAGTACATACTTTCTCTTTATAAGCTTTAAATTTTTCCAAAGAAGCAGAAAAACGGTAGAACATAATAGGCTTAATCAAATAATCAAAAACGCCATAACGAAGTGATTTTTCTAAAGCAGCCATCTCTTTAGCTGCGGTAATTAAAATCACTTTAGCAGGAATAGCATTGTTTCGCATCCACTCCAAAAAGTCGATACCGTTACCATCTGGGAAATGGACATCTAGGAGTATAAGGTCTGGATTCATGAGTGTAATATACTCTTGAAGCTGAGCAATCGTATTGGCGATAGAAACAACCTCAAATCCATCTACTTTTTCCACCATGCTTTGATGTAAAAGTGCAATTCTAGGGTCATCTTCTGCAATTAATACTTTAATCATAACGAGTTGCCTTTAGGAATATGGATACTGAAAATAGTACCATAATTTCCTTTTTCTATAGATACAAATCCACCAAGTTGTTCAAGTGTATTTTTAACAAAGAAGAGTCCATATCCACTGTGTAATTCTCCTTTGGTCGTAAAGCCTTTATTGAAAATGGTATCTATGCGTTTTTCATCAATACCATTGCCCGAATCTTCAACATCAAAAATCAAGTCATTGCCAATATCGGTGGCAAAAAGTATCACTTCTTTTTTATCAGAGACTAAGGCAGCATCGATAGCGTTATTGATGATGTTGCCCAATATAGTGAGAAGGTGTTTGGAAATGGCTGGGTCTATCATTTCTTGGATGGCGCTATTTTCATCCAAAATTATTTTCACACCTTTATCAAAGGCAAAGTAGTATTTTCCTATAAAAATGGAGGCAACCACAGGGTCATGAATCATACCTTGAAACTGCTCTATGATTTTTTCATCAGGCAGATGATCTTCAGTGATAAGTGCTATGGCTTTATCGTACTCACCAATTTGTATATGTCCTGATATAAGGTGTAGAAGGTTAGAAAATTCATGTTTTTTCTCACGCAATCGTTCCGAGTACTGTTTTACGCGTGTCAATTCCCACACCAAAGCATCAATTTCCTCTTTTTTACGACAGCTTGAGACCATGCCGATGGTTTGGTTTTCGTGAATGATGGGTGAGAGATTGCAGATATAATCAACCCCGTCAATATCGACATTAACATCTTTCATCTCTTTACATGTAAGGAGAAATTTTTGCAAAGCAAGAGGCGGTTGGTTGAGTGTTTCGCTAAAATGAAAATAACCTTTTGCCACTTCATTGCACACAGTTATCTCACCTTGGATATTGGTTGCGATGATGGCTTCTTTGACAGAGTTTAAAATCGCCTCTTTTTCTAAAAAAAGACGACTGATTTCTTTAGGTTCATATCCTAGGAGAGAATTTTTGATTTTACGAGAGAGTAAAAATGCCATTAAAATGGTCACTATCATAGCCATATAGAGATAAATGATAAATTGACGATGGTATTTTCCCACGATTTCTTTGACTTGTTTTTCAAGATAACCCACCGAAACAATGCCTATAATCTCTCTGCTAAGATTAAAAATGGGTGATTTTCCTCGTATGGATGGACCTAAGGTTCCAATCGACTTTGAGATGTAGCTTTGTCCATATTTTAGAGCTTTATCATTATCTTCTCCAACCATTTTCTCACCAATTCTCTCTTTGGTAGGATGGGTTAGTCTAATGGATTTGATATCACCAATGACGATAAATTTGGCATCGGTATGTTGCTCGATATAGGAGATAAATTCTTGAAGTTTTCCCTCAGGATCTTTTTGTTCCACCAGTTCAATGACTTGGGGCATCATCGAAATCGTTTTTGAGACTTCAAGTGCCCGCTGTCCGATTTGTTCTTCCATAAGCTCTTCTAACATTCGACCTAAAAAAAAGGTAGAAGTAAGGAGGGTGGCGATAACAAGGATGGTTGAAAAGAGAAGTATTTTAGGAAGTAGCCCCTCGGGCAAGAAAGAGAAATCTTTGAGCTTTCGCATAATTTTTTTGTCCATTGATTATTTTTTGAAAATACTAGCATCTTGTCTTAAAAGTTATTTTATCTTACATTCTCTTAAGTTTAATGGGACTTTTTTACTGAATTTTTTATTAAGTCAAAACGATAATTAAACCCTTCAAAGTCAGGCTTAATCTTATAAAACATTTTATGCCTAAAATGCCCAAAATAGCCATTTTGTGGACTTTTTATCTTATCTCTACTTAATCAAAAAAAAGATAAAATATCGCGTTTTATAAATCGTTACTCAACGGAAATAATATGCCAAAATTTAAACGCTTTTTACCCGTGATTGTTGCACTATTCATTGGGTCCATAGGCGCTATGATATTTTCTTTTTTGCACACACCACTTCCTTGGCTTTTGGGTTCCATTACCGCAGTTGCTATTGCGAGTAGATTTTCTTTTATTCCCCTACAAGCTCCCAAAATTTTTTCTTCTCCTGCTCGGGCGATTTTAGGAATTACCATAGGAAGCGCTTTTCATCCAGAGATTTTGCACTATTTTGGAAGTTTTTTATCAAGTATTTTACTTGTTATCCCTTTTGTATTTATGATTTCTTTTTTTGGGATGATGTATTATTGGAAGTTTTTAAAATTTGATAAGTTAAGTGCTTATTTTAGCGCAATGCCTGGAGGTCTTTTGGAGATGGTCATGCTTGCCGAAGCATTAGGGGCTAATGTTTATAAGGTAACATTAGCACAATCTACGCGACTGCTCCTGTTGGTTTTTACCTTTCCTTTTATCATTGAAACATTAGCAGGTATTTCTCTTGATGGTAGAGGTGGGATTACCCAGTCTTGGATACACTCAGATAAAAGTGAAATGGTTATTTTGCTTTTATGTGCGCTTTTTGGATGGTGGGCTGCTTTGAAGCTCAAGATACCAGGGGGAACAATGATAGGTCCTATGGTTATGGGTGCTTTTATCTACTCGATGGGTTGGGTACACTCAAGACCGCCAGATGAGGTTATCAAGTTGATTCAACTTGTTTTAGGAACGACTGTTGGCTTTGTGTTTGTGGGTGTTGGCTTAAAAGAGGTTTTTAAAGTCATTGTCAATACTTTGGGATATTTTGTTATGCTTATGGTCATTTCGACGGTTTTTATTTTTATCGTCTCTTTGATAACGGATTTTTCATTGATATCGGTGATGTTAGCTTTTTCGCCAGGCGGACAATCTGAGATGAATCTAATTGCCATTATCGTAGGTGCAAATTTGCCTTATGTTGCTTTGCACCATATCGTGAGAATGTTTTTGGTGATGAGCGTTGCTCCTGTGTTTGTTAAAAAAACTGCAAAAAGGTGATTTATGAAGGGATTGATTACTTTCTCTGAGGTTCCAAGCACCAGTGTTGTGCGATGGCAAAAAATCAATGATTTTTTAAAAAGTGTTGATTTGGATGTCTCTGAGGATGTAGAACTTTTCATTGTCGCAAAACAAGATGACCACATTGTTGCTTGTGCCGGTTTGAGTGGAAGAGTGCTCAAAAATATCGCGATAGATGAGACGATTCGTGGTAAAGGTATTGCTTTGCGGTTGATGAGCGAACTTTTAAAAGTGGCGTATCGTGAAAAGCGAAGCGATTTATTTTTATTTACCAAGCCAGTTTACCAAGAGATGTTTGAAGATTGTGGGTTCAAATACATCGAACAATCCCATCATGAAGTGATTTTGATGGAAAATAGCAACAACATTGAACATAAAAAAGAAGCATTAAGAGCGCATAAACAAGAGGGAAAACGCATCGGAAGCATCGTCATCAATGCCAATCCTTTTACACTCGGACATCGTCATTTGGTAGAGCAAGCGTGTTTGAACTCGGATTGGGTACATCTTTTTGTAGTCAAAGAAGATGCTTCGTTTTTTTCCTTTAAAGACCGCTATCAACTCATTCAAGAGGGTCTTAAACATATCGCTAATCTTACGATTTATGAGGGTTCTGATTATATTATCTCCAAAGCAACTTTTCCGACTTATTTTATCAAAGACAAGTGCCATATAGACTCTTTATACACCGAATTAGACCTTAATATCTTTAGAAATCACCTTGCGCCACAGTTAGAAATTACCCATCGTTTTGTGGGAGAAGAGCCAATTTGCGTTGTGACCAATGAATACAATCAACAAATGAAAAAGATACTCTCATCCCCATCAAATCATCCGTCCATCGAGGTTATCGAGATACCAAGAATTGAATATAAAGGTGAGCCAATATCGGCTTCTAGGGTTCGAAGATTGATGGGGGAGAAAAATTTGGAAGAGATATCGCATCTTGTTCCTCCCACAACTTACCAACTCATTGAAAAAATACTATACTAATACAATAGAGGAAAAATAATGAACACAATTATAGAACCTGCTCACGCAGGGACTTTAGAATCAAGCGATGCTTTTGTCCGTGTCATTCCTATCGAAGAAGAGGGCATTGTCATCGAGCTTGAGAGCAGTGTGTGCGAAATCTATGGCGATGCTATCCATGCGTTAGTGTTGGAAACTGCTCAAGCCATGAAAATGAATAAAATTCGTTTGATTGTCCAAGATAAAGGGGCGCTTGATTATGTCATCAAAGCGCGGGTTCAAACGGCAATTTTGCGCGCTTGTGGTAAAACTGAGCCTGATTGGAGTACTTTATAATGAAAACAAAACTACGAAGAAGTATGTTATTTGTCCCAGGGGCTAATACGGCGATGGTCTGTAATGCTTTTATCTATAAGCCAGATACGGTGATGTTTGACCTTGAAGACTCTGTGGCTTTGAGCGAAAAAGACTCGGCACGATGGATGGTTTATCATGCACTCAAACATTTTACTTATCAAGACATTGAAACAGCAGTACGAGTAAATCCTTTGGATACGCCTTTTGGCTTGTTGGATTTAGAAGCGGTTATTCGTGCAGGAGTCGATATTATCAGGCTTCCTAAAACTGATAGCGTGGATGATGTCCTTGAGATGGAACAAGAAATTGCACACATTGAAAATAAAATTGGTAGAGAGAAAAAAACGATGCTTTTAGCCGCTATTGAAAGTGCTTTAGGCGTGGTAAATGCTGTAGATATTGCGAGATGTTCCAAACGACTGATGGGTATTGCTTTGGGTGCGGAGGATTTTGTAAGAGATCTTAGAACACAAAGAACCAAAGAGGGCAGTGAGTTGATGGCGGCACGAAATCAAATTTTACTCGCCGCACGAGCCGCTAAGATAGGCGCATTTGACTCTATCTTTTCAGATGTCAAAGATAAAGAGGGTTTTATGCATGAAGTGAATTACATCAAGAGTTTGGGTTTTGATGGCAAATCACTCATCAACCCCAATCAAATCCCATCATTGCACAAAGCGTTTGAGCCCTCTAAAAAAGATATTGACTGGGCAATAGAAGTACTAGAAGCGGCAAAAGATGCGACGATAAGAGGGTTAGGCGTTGTTTCTATCGATGGTAAGATGGTGGATGCTCCAATCATCGGGAGAGCCCAGTGGATCATTAGTTTGGCTAAAGCGTCTGGTGTATTAGGAGAAGAGCAATGAGAGATATGGAAACAAAATTTACCACGAAAGAACTCACTTGTGTGGATGCACCATTCTTTACATGTAAAGAAAAAATCAAAGGGCGTGATCGAACTTCTAAAGTGTGTGAGAGTATCGAAGAGGCGATTAATCGCTCAGGTCTGAAAGATGGTATGACGATTTCGTTTCATCATGCTTTTCGTGGCGGTGATTTGATCATCAATCAGGTCATTGATATTATCGCTAAGATGGGTTTCAAAGATTTGACTTTAGCATCAAGTTCTTTGGCTTCAGTGCACGACCCTTTGATTGAGCATATTAAAAGTGGTGTTATCACGCAGATTTATACCTCCGGTCTTCGAAGTAAGCTAGGAGAAGCTATTTCCAAAGGTTTGATGGACAAACCCGTACAAATCCATTCGCATGGTGGAAGAGTTCATCTTTTACAATCTGGAGAGCTAAAAATTGATGTCGCTTTCATCGGTGTACCCGTTGTTGATGCTTTTGGCAATGCCAATGGGCATTCAGGAAGGTCAAAGTGTGGCTCTTTAGGCTATGCGATGAGTGATGCACAGTATGCGAAGTATGTTATCGTTCTCTCAGAATCTTTAGAAGAATATCCTAATGTTCCCTCCAGTATCTCACAAGATAGCGTGGATTGCGTAGTTATCGTTGATGAGGTGGGTGATCCCTCTAAGATAGGTGCTGGAGAGACAAGAATGACGACCAACCCTAAAGAGTTGATGTTAGCCCGTCTTACCACCAAAGTCATCGAGCATTCAGGACTTTTCAAAGAAGGTTTTAGCCTTCAAACAGGAACAGGTGGCGCTTCTTTAGCAACGACGGTTTTTTTAAGTGAAAAGATGGAAGCACAAGGCATTACAGCGAGTTTTGGACTCGGAGGCATCACAGGTACGATGGTTTATATGCTCAAGCGAGGTTTGATTAAAACACTTTTGGATGTACAAAGCTTTGATGAATTTGCCGCTAAGTCACTGGGTGAAAATAAAAACCATATCGAAATCAGCGCCAACGAATACGCCAACCCAAGCTCCAAAGGTGCGTCTATTAAAAATCTTGATATCGTCGTTTTAAGTGCGCTAGAAGTCGATGTGGACTTTAATGTCAATGTTATCACAGGTTCAAAAGGCCTTCTTCGAGGCGCATCTGGCGGACATTGTGACACTGCGGCAGAAGCAAAACTTGCGATTATCGTAGCGCCTTTGACACGAGGTAGGATTCCTACCATCGCCAAAAGAGTCAATACGATAGTCACCCCTGGGTCTAGTGTCGATGTAGTGGTCACAGATCAAGGCATTGCGGTCAATCCAAAACATGTTGAACTCAAAGAAAAATTGAAAAAAGCAGGCTTACATGTAGTCGAGATAGAAGAACTGTATGAGCGAGCTATCAGACTGTGCGGCGTGCCCCAAGAGATAAAATACACCGATAAAGTGGTTGCCGTCATTCGTTACCGTGATGGTTCTATCATCGATGTTGTAAGGCAATTAGCGTAAAAGATGGTTTATCAACACGCCACACTTCAAGCTATTTTGTCCAACAAAGAGGAACGCGTCAAGCGACAAAAGGAATTCCTAAGTCGCTTCGATGGCGCCTCTTTAATCTCTTTAAGTATCAATACCCCAGGTTCCATCAAACTCTCATGCGAATCACTTACGATTTATGACGAGGCATTTGAAGCCATTCAAAATCACGCCTTGCCTATCCTTCATCTCTTTGAACAAAAAAATATCACAGGGGCTGAAGCGATATGGGTCATTCAAGCTGATGCTACTTATCTTAAGACCCTTACATGTAAGATAGAATCCACCCATCCTTTGGGAAGATTTATGGATATTGATGTGATAGATAGACAAGGCGTTTCTTTGTCTCGAAAAGCTTTGGGCTATGAGCGTCGAAAATGTTTTGTGTGCGAAGAAGATGCTTTTAGCTGTGCAAGGTCACAAAAACATACTATCCAAGAACTCAACCAAATGATTTTAGAAGCACTCTTAAAACATGCTTTTGGAACATACATCACGCAGTGCTGTGTTGTCGCCATGCAAAAAGAGGTAGAACTCACCCCAAAACCAGGACTAGTAGATAGTTCTAACAGTGGCGCACATAACGATATGGACATAGATACTTTTTATGCCAGCATCAAAGCGATAAAACCCTATATTTCACAGTTTTTAGAAGCACAACCCCTCTGTTTCGACACCTTGCGTAGCGTTGGCGTGGCATGCGAAAAAGCAATGTTTGAAGCCACAAATGGCATCAATACCCACAAAGGCATGGTCTTTTGTTTAGCCCTAACATGCGGCGCACTCTCATCGCTCAAAGCCAGACAACAACCCTTTACATGTAAGGATTTAAAAACGCAAATCCAACGCCTATGCGAGGGCTTAGTGGAAAAAGATTTACTCCTCGCCCACCCCCAAAGTGCAGGGGCACGGTTTTTCTACGAAACAGGAAGTTTAGGCATCAGAGGCATCGCCCAAAGCGGATTTGCCTTGGTGTTTGATGGAAGCTTACCCTTTTTTCAAATCCAAAAAGCCCTCATAGGTGAAGAAAAGGCCCTTAAAATGACCCTTCTATGGCTTATGGCACAACTAGATGACAGCACCTTATGGTCTCGTGGTGGAGCCAAGGGACTCTCTTATGTGAAGACCAAAGCAGATGAAATAAGCTTACATGTAAAGAATTCCCCAGAGGATTTAGATGAGTATTTAAGCGCATTTGACAAAGACCTAACCCAAAAACACCTCTCCCCAGGAGGCAGTGCCGACCTACTAGCCCTCACATGGCTCTTCTCGCACATCACCGACTAAAAAATCTCTTTTATCTCATACTACTATTTGCTATAATCCCAAAAGTAGCATTTCATATTGAAATTTTTTCAAAGCAATTGAACAATAAAGAGTAAAATAGTTGCTAAAAATGGAATGTTACAAATGAATAATAAGGTTTCACTAGATGGATAAACTCATAAGAAACTCGACCGCAGAATTTTTGATATTTACCTCACAGAGTGGTGAAAATAGCATCGAAGTCAAAGTTTTTGAAGAGTCTGTTTGGCTTACTCAAACGATGATAGCCCAGCTTTTTGATAAAGGTCGAACAACTATAATTGAGCATCTTAAAAATATATTTGAGAGTGAAGAGTTAGTTGAAAAATCAGTATGTCGGGAATTCCGACATACTGCCAATGATGGTAAAACCTATAACACAAAATACTATAATTTAGATGCTATCATCTCCGTAGGGTATAGAGTAAACTCCAAAAAAGCGACACAGTTTAGACAGTGGGCGACAAGCGTGCTGAAAGAGTTTGCTATTAAAGGGTTTGTGCTTGATAAAAAGCGACTTGAAAATGGTTCATTTTTAGGACAAAACTACTTTGATAAACTCTTAGAAGAGATAAGGGAGATACGCCTTAGTGAGCGGATGTTTTACCAAAAGATTACAGACATATACTCTACAAGTGTGGATTACAACAAAGACGACGAGACGACTAAAAAGTTTTTTGCCAAGGTGCAAAATAAACTTCATTTTGCCATTCATGGACATACGGCGGCGGAACTCATCTACAATAGAGCAGGTAGTGACAAAGAACGCATGGGGCTCACTTCTTGGGATAATGCCCCTCATGGAAAGATAGTAAAAACAGATGTCACCATAGCAAAAAACTATCTTTCAAAAGAAGAACTTGACTCCCTTGGGCGAATCGTCAATGCTTTTTTAGACCTTGCAGAAAGTAGAGCAAAAAGAAATATCCCCATGAGCATGGAAGATTGGGCTAAAAGACTTGATGCCTTTTTGGAGTTTGATGATAGAGAGATTTTGCGCGATGCAGGGCAAATCACTAAAAAGATAGCAGATGAACATGCACTAAGCGAATTTGAAAAATACCGTGTGGCTCAAGATAGACTTTTTAGGAGTGATTTTGACAAACTATTACTTGCATTGGAAAATAAAAATGATAAAGTGTTAAAATCACCAGTCAAAACAACATGAGCATCTTAATTTTAAAACAATCCAAAAATAGATACAATAACCAAGGATTTAGAAAGTACGCGGATGGTGTTTGTGTGCTTACATGTAAAGATAAAGTTAGTGCCTAAGGGAAAAAGAAACATGATTTTAATGATAGACAACTACGATAGTTTCACTTATAATATTGTTCAATACTGCCTAGAATTAGGTGCCGACCTCAAAGTTATCCGTAATGATGAGCTAAGCATTGAAGAGATAGAAGCATTACACCCTGAAAAAATTATCATCTCTCCAGGTCCTGCAACCCCAAATGAAGCAGGTGTGAGCTTGGAAGCTATCAGATATTTTGCAGACAAAATTCCCATTTTGGGCATTTGTTTAGGACACCAAGCTATCGGTCAAGTCTTTGGTGGAAAAGTGGTTCGTGCTAAGAAAATGATGCACGGTAAAACTTCTATCACAAAGCAACTCGGCAATAGCTGTCTTTTTGCAGATATTCCTGAAACCTTTGTAACAACGCGTTATCACTCACTCATCGTTGAGCAAGAAAATCTCCCAGAAGTGATTATCCCCACAGCCTATAGTACTGATGACCATGAGATTATGGCATTAGAGATTAAAGGTAAACAGATTTATGGTGTTCAGTTTCATCCAGAGTCAATTCTCAGCGAACATGGCTATGCCATTTTAAATAACTTTTTAAAACTATGAAAGAAAATGTCCTTTTATTTTTAGTCCTTCTTTTGAGTGGATTACTCCTCTCTTATGGTACACAAACGATATCTATTGGTTACAATGAAGCCAATACCTTTTTCAATGGTCATAATGCTGCCCATTTTGTTGCACTTTTTTCAACTAAAATCTTCGGGCAAAACGACTTTGCCTTGCGATTGCCGTTTATCCTGTTTCACTTGCTTTCCATTATTGTGCTTTACAATATAGGAAAAGAGTTTTTAAAGAAAAAGCTTGATAGAGTATTGTCCGTTGCGATTTATGCCTTCCTCCCGGGTGTAAACAGTGTAGCGCTTTTAGTCAACAATGGCTCCATCGTTATTTTTCTCACGCTTTTATTTGTCTATCTTTACATGTACCACTATAAAAAAGCTTCTTATGCTATTTTGATTTTAGCTTTATTTATTGACAACTCTTTTACCATACTCTATATGGCACTCTTTTGCTACGCTATTTTTAACCGCAAAACAGACATGCTTGTCTTAACGCTCGTTTTATTTGGACTATCGATGTATTTTTATGGATTTGACACGGGCGGAAAACCAAAAGGTTACTTTGTAGACGCACTTGGCGTCTATGCGATAGTCTTTTCACCTCTTTTATTTTTATATTTTGTCTATGCCATGTATCGTATTTTAATCAAAGAAGAAAAAAATATCTTATGGTATATATCGTTTTTTTCCCTTATCTTTTCATTACTCCTCTCTTTACGCCAAAAATTACTCTTAGAAGATTTTGCCCCTTTTGTAGTTTTAGCCATTCCCTTGATGATTAAAGTCTTTTTCAACAGTTACCGATTGCGCTTGCCGATATTTATAAAATGGCTCACGCTTATCTTTGGACTCATTT
>JAQWCT010000263.1 GCA_028705785.1 Sulfurospirillaceae bacterium
GCATCTTCTACGGACTGGAGCGTTTTTCCGAAGATCTGGATTTTTCCCTGCTCAAAAGCAATAAAAAATTCGACCTATCTTCCTTCACGCAGGTTGTGCAGGATGAGCTGGGCTAACGAATCTGCGCATTCTCTACTCTTGATGCTTCTTTAAAACCCGTTTGGGTTATCACACTCACATTGACCACTTCGCCTCTTAAAGATTCTATCAAAGGTAGAATTGAGCGAACTTCGCCTAGTGAACACGCATGAAACCAAATACCACTTTTTGGAAAAGGCAAATTTCGTCGAAGGAAAAATCGTGAGGGAATCGAATCTTGATATTTTGGCTTAAAACGCAGATACACCAAAACTGGCAACGCTAACACATACAGTAGCGTTGCTAGGATAGTGTACAAAAAAGAAGTCAAGCTTACGCCTCTACGAGGACCTCTGTTTCTTTGTATAAAATGCGCCCACAGTGAGGACAAGTGACGATGTCATCTTGCTTTAATACACTGGCATAAGTTTTATCATTGATACGCATGAAACAACCATAACATGCTTGTTTTTGAACAGGAACAACCGTTGTATTCTCAGCCCATTTTCTAATTTTTTGATAAAAAGTTAAGATTTTTTGGCTCATATTGGATACCAATTCATCTTTGTTTTGATAAACATTTTTGCGTTCTTGCTCGATGCTTTGCATTTCTGCTTCAATTGATTGCTTAATTTCTTCAGCTTCGCTCATTGCTTCGGCCAATTTTTCTTGAAGCATAGCGATATTGTTTTGTTTCATCTCGATAATTTTATCTAATCTCGCGATTTCTTCATTAGCAAAATCACATTGTTCTTTAGAAATTTCTTCTTCTAACTGTAAAGCTTTTACTTCTTTAGCTGTTTTGACAATAGCACTTTTCTTCGTAATCTCTTTTAACTTAGAAGACAATTCAGCCAAGTGGACTTCATTTTTACCTTTTTTCAATTTTGCATCTAAGATGTCCGATTGGAAAGTATCAGCTTGAGCTCTAAGGTCCTTTTCTTTATCCAAAGAAAGTTTTAACATCTTCTCAACTTTTACAATACGCGGTCCAAAATCATCGATCTCTTTATCTAACTTTGAAAGCTCAATTAACTGTTCTAAATATTTATTCATATCTTGTGTGTCCTCTATTTATACTCAAACGGATTTTTAGAATTTGACATTATAGCCTTTAATGGCAATTTTTTCAAATGTTCGCCCAAACATGCCGAAAAATAGGACTCTGATTCAAAGTGTCCCATGTCGATTAATGAGAGTTTATTTTCTTTTGCCTCTAATGCTTGATGGTATTTAAAATCACCACTGATGAAACAATCCGCTTCAATATGGCTTATCATATCACCACCAGAACCTGTCGTAAATGCACAACGATGAATGAAATTTTGAGCCTTAACACAACGCAAAACATCCAAACCTAAAACATTCTTTACATGTAAAGCCAAATCTTCAAAAGACATATTGGCTTCAAAATAACAGACAAATTCATCACAGACAAAATCGTTAAATCCCAAAACTTGAGAAATAACATAGCGATTTAAATGGCTTAAGTCAAAATTAGTGTGCATTGCGATAAGCGAACAATTTTTTGCCATCATCTTTTGAATAAGCGAAGAGGGATACTTGTCAAAATCAAGCTTTTTAAGCCCACTAAAGATAAGAGGATGATGGGTGATAACCAGTGAATTTGGCGCAATCTCATCTACTAGCGAAGAGTCAATGTCAAGGCTTAGATAGATTTGCTCCACTTCGCCTTGCATACTTCCTATCAAAAGCCCACTATTGTCCCATGAAGCTTGTGTTGCAAAAGGGCTAAGCGTGTCTAAAAAATCATAAATCTCACGAAGTTGCATCAACCACTTCTTTGTACTTTAACGCACATCCTTTGGCAAGTTCTCTAATTTTTAAAATATAATTTTGTCTTTGGGTGACCGAAATCGCTTTTCTTGCATCCAAAACATTGAAAGTATGAGACGCCATCAAACAATAATCATACGCAGGCAAAGGCAAGTTTTCATCCAAACAGCGTTTACATTCTACGCGTGCATTTTCAAATTGTTCCAAAAGCATCGCCACATCGGCTATTTCAAAATTGTACTTACTAAACTCATATTCACTTTGCTTATGTACATCACCATAAGTGATAACCCCATATTTATTTTCATTCCAAATCAAGTCAAAAACAGACTCTTTTTCTTGCAAATACATCGCAAGTCGCTCCACACCATAAGTGATTTCAACAGAGATAGGATTGCAAGGAATGCCTCCTACTTGCTGAAAGTAGGTAAACTGTGTGACTTCCATACCATCTAACCAGACTTCCCAACCTAAACCCCATGCGCCAAGGGTTGGAGATTCCCAGTTGTCTTCGACGAAACGAATGTCGTGCTTATGCAGATCAAGTCCTAGCATTTCTAAACTTTTAAGATAAAGTTCTTGAATATTGTCTGGGCTTGGTTTAATGAGTACTTGAAACTGATAGTAGCTTCCTAATCGATTGGGATTTTCACCATATCTACCATCTGTTGGTCTACGACTTGGCGCTACATACGCCGTTGCCCATGGTTTTGAACTGAGGCTTCGTAAAAAAGTGGCATTGTGAAAAGTACCTGCACCTGCGGGCATATCGTAAGGCTGAACAATGGTACATCCCTCATCTTGCCAAAAAGATTGAAGTTTTAAAAGCATTTGACTAAATGTTAACACTATAAATTCCTTTACATGTAAAGATTATTTTGAAGGTGGTGTATAGCTTTCGACGGCTTTATTCCACATCATTTTATATTTTCGTTTGGTAAATTCTAATTCATCTTGGACAAACTGAAGTTGT
>JAQWCT010000264.1 GCA_028705785.1 Sulfurospirillaceae bacterium
TTATTAATTTTTTCAACCACTTCATTGAGGGAGATACTCATTTTTTCAAGAACACTAAAAGAAGAAGTATTGTCTTCTACGGTATGAATGGCAAGTTCCTCAGAGAGATCAAGGTCTGCTTCAATATCTTTCATTAAATCAAAAGACATTTTAATTTGATGTGCCTGTTCGACAACACCTTTGCTGAAGATCACTGTATTGGAATTCAGTTTTTCTCCTGTATGCTCAACATTTTGAGAAATACCTTGAGAAGAAAGGATGATAGACTGAATCTTTTCGATAAAGTGATTGATAAATTTTGCTATATCCCCTAGTTCATCATCACTTTTGATATTAACCCTAGCGGTCAAATCGCCATTGCCTCCAGAGAGGTTTTTGACTCTCTCTAATAAAATATTAAGTGGATTGCCAATAACTTTTTTGAGTACCAACATAATTAAAATCGAAGTTACAATTAAAGAGAGTATAAAGATACTAACAAGCTTCCAGCTGATAGCACTAATATTGCTATCATCTTCTTCCAAAGAAAATGTCATATCCATAACACCTAAAACATCACCTTTTTGAGAAGTAGCATGACAGGCAAGACAATCTTGTTCTGCGATAAGTGGTTTGAGAAGCCTAAGTCTATGTCCTTTTTCATCATCTAAAGCAATATTTTTTGAGACAGGATTTTTTGAAATATTGACGACAAGCTCTTCTGATGAAGGCTTCGCATTAATACCAAAAAGGTCAATAACCGCTTGAGACCTATGGATTGTTAACTCTTTAATACCTTTCATTGCTCCTGCATCGTGAAGCGCTTTATCAATCATTACTCTATCACCTAAATTCATGACTGCACGAATTGTCTGAAAAACAGACTGGCTGACAAGGTTGAGATTGTTTTCACTTTGTGTTTCTGAGAATTTTTTAAATTCTCCTATGATAAAAAATTGTAACACAATAAAAATACCTAGCAAAAGAGGAATAACCGTTAAGCCTATTTTAAAACCTATACCTTTTCGCATTATAAAACCTTTCTTATATTCATAGCCTCAACAAGGCTCATTTCTAAAAGCATCTCATAAAGTTCTTGACTTCCAATACTAACATGTAAAGGCATTTTATCTATTTTGATAGACTTGATTAAAAATCCTATGACAGAAGAAGTAATGATAAATGAGTCCTTAATGCAAAGCTCAATAGAAACTTGTCGATTATCTTGAAATGCACTTATAATAGCGTCTTTAATCATCTGTCCATCGACAATGCTCTTGATATTTCCTATAACATTAATAACAACATTGTCTCGTGACTTTTTTGTGACTAAATCCATTAAAACCTCCAAAATTAATACTGACATTATACCATATTCTCTGAATTATCGCTTGTAATTTATATTATATTATATTATATTAATTATATTTTAATTAATATGAACTTAAAGCTTTTTTTACCTCATCATTTGCCATTGATATATTCCAAGCAGGTTCCCAAACGATTTCTATTTCGCAAGTCTCAACTCCCTCAAGTTTTAAAACCGCATCGTTAACCCACTGCTTAATAAGTTCGTGTAAAGGGCAGGCTTTGGTGGAAAGCGTCATGTTTACATGCACATGTGCACCTTCTATGACAACACCATAAATAAGTCCTAAAGAGACAATGTCAAATCCTACTTCTGGGTCAATAACTATTGCAATTCCTGCGTAAACTTCTTCTTGAGTAATAGCCATTTTTATTCCTTTATTGTATATGTAAATGTAAACCATGTGTTGTACACGACTAACACGATGGAAAGTAGCATCATAAATGCACCTATTAAAAAGAGGCTTTGGAGACCCCATAAAATTGCCAATACCTGTAAAATTGTAGCCATAAACAAACTCAAAGTTTGAAAATCAGCTACTTTTGTCTTAATCATCTGATGTAAAAGTGGTACTTTTTGTTTGCCAACAAGGGGCGCAAATTTGTCATACCAAATTAAAAATGGCAGGATTTTATAGATATGACCTACGACAAAGCACAGTAAGAATCCAAAGAAAAATAGACATCCACCAGCAAGTGCAAAATTTTGTAAATCAAAGATAAATCCTACCAATAAAAGCACTATGGAGATAACAAGTGAAATGATGGCAAAAACAATATTTTTAACCCAATAATCATTTTGTTTTCGTGCCCTACTTTTTAACATAACGGCTATTTGTATCGCAAACAAAAGGATGGAAAGAGCTACTAATGAGAGGCATAGCGAACTTATAAGCGTACTTGCACCGCTTAGAAACGAGAGTATCGACAAAGCAACGCCAAGGGTATGAATATAAAAAGCAGACTTTATCCATCTATCACTAAAACCGTGAGCGAGCGAGAACATAGGGATGAGTACCATTGCCACGCCCATGACGACCATCATCACAAAACCACCAAGAGTCCCTACGATATGTGCCTTTATCCACGACATCAAATCTATCTCAAATGCTCCATGTCCCATCACAAAACCCATGATAAGTCCAATAGTCACAGAGATAAAAAGAAAAATGGTGGCTATGAGCAGAAACTTACCTACAAAACTAATTTTCTCTAATCTTTGAAAGGTTAAAAAGATATTGACACAAAAAATAAGCATGGAAAGATAGGTTATAGTCGCACCATAGGGAATAAGTAAGCTCAAAGAGCCAAATAAAAAACCACTCACCATCATTACAAAACCCACTGTGTACATGTAAAACTGCACATAAGCAAAATCTTTAGAAAAGATGGGCGCTTCTAAAACAACAGGCAAAAGTTGATATGAAGCCCCAAAGATTATCATCATCACAAATCCCAAAAGATATAGATGGGCATATGCAGCAAAGGCAGGAG
>JAQWCT010000061.1 GCA_028705785.1 Sulfurospirillaceae bacterium
CCAAAGGATTGATGTAATAACCGAGGCTAGACTCCGTGATCATATTATGACTCACTGCCCAGATAAAAACGAGCCAATTGGTTGAAACCAACAAAGAGGAGAGAATAAGATATTTTATTTTTGATACATCTCTAATGAGGAGTTTAAATGCGCCAAATTGCTTGCTTACAAGAACGATACCAAAAAGGAGAACAACCGACCAAATGATGCGATGTGCTAGAATTTCGCTCGGAGTTACAGAGCTGATAAGTTTAAAATAGATAGGAACCAAACCCCAAAAACTAAATGCTAAAACAGCATAAATATAACCTTGCACTTCTTGCGATAAATTTTTCACTAAGCCTACTTTTTTAGGACATTGTAATGATAATTATGTTAAAACACTCTTATTACATTACAATTAAAGGCAATTCATGAGTTCTTGGACGCGTTCATCTTGGAGAGAAAAACCCATCAGACAACAACCAACTTACACCAATCAAGAAGTTTTAAAAAGTGTGGAATTAGAACTAAGTAAGTATCCACCGCTTGTTTTTGCAGGAGAAGTAAGACAACTCAAATCTGCTTTGGCAGATGTTGTAGCAGGCAAAGCCTTTTTGCTGCAAGGCGGTGACTGTGCAGAGAGTTTTGCAGAGTTCAATGCGATAAACATCAGAGATATGTTTAAAGTCATGCTTCAAATGGCAGTTGTTTTGACCTTTGCAGGTGGCTGTCCTATCGTTAAAGTAGGTCGTCTTGCAGGTCAGTTTGCAAAACCTCGTTCGACTGATTTTGAAGAAATGGATGGAGTTAGCTTACCAAGTTACCGTGGCGATATTGTCAATGACAACGAATTTACCGAAGATGCAAGAATCCCAAATCCAAAGCGAATGCTCAAAGCCTACAACCAATCTGCTGCAACAATGAACCTTCTTCGTGCTTTCTCAAGAGGTGGTTTGGCGGATTTGCACCAAGTGCATAAATGGACGCTAGGATTTGTGTCGGAAAGTCCACTGGGTGCGAGGTATGAACACCTTTGTGAGCGAATTTCTGAAACACTCGCCTTTATGGAAGCCTGTGGTATTACTTCATCCAACACACCAAGCATCAATGAAACGGTTGTATATACTTCGCATGAAGCCTTATTATTAAACTACGAAGAAGCGCTTACGAGACAAGATAGTTTGACGGGTGATTGGTACGATTGTTCGGCACATATGTTGTGGATAGGCGATAGAACCAGAGAAGTCGATGAAGCCCATGTCGAATTTTTAGCAGGCGTTAAAAATCCTATCGGCATTAAAGCAGGACCAACAATGACTGCTGATGGACTTTTAAAACTTATCAATAAACTCAATCCTGCGAATGAACCAGGACGACTCAATATCATCGTCAGAATGGGTGCAAGTAAGATAGAAACTGAATTTCCAAAACTCGTTCGTGCCGTTAAAGAAGCAGGCAAAGAAGTGCTATGGAGCATCGACCCAATGCACGGCAACACTATCAAAACATCCAACAACTACAAAACAAGAACCTTTGATGAAGTCCTAAGAGAAGTCAAAGGCTTTTTCAAAGTTCACGAAGAAGAGGGCACTTATCCAGGTGGCGTTCACTTAGAGATGACAGGACAAGATGTCACCGAATGTATGGGTGGCGCACAAGACATCACCGAGGAAAAACTAGCCTACCGCTACCACACCCAATGCGACCCAAGACTCAATGCTAATCAAGCCCTTGAACTCGCATTTTTGATAGCAGACTCCCTCAAAGCCGCACGACAAAGACGCCTCGGTTAATCACTACAAAATGCTTTACATGTAAAGATGGAAATCTTTACATGTAAAGACTAAAAATAAAATATGTATTTAAAAGTAGCTTGTCCCTTTTTTTAATTATTTTCTATTGTTGTATCTAAATATTTTTGTGATAAAAGGGGTCGGAGCTAAATTTTTAACTTTCTGAAATTTTATTTTTGCTTGTATGTAAAGAAGCTAAAAGTCAAGTCCCCGTATACTAGTACTAATAAATAAAGAATAAAAAGTGGAGCTGTACTTTGAAAAATAAATCCTTACATGTAAAGAATAAAAAACGATGAGTGCTTTCGTTCTTCACTCTTTTTTCATACAAAAAGTTAAAAGTTTAGCTCCGACCCCTTTTCTTTTAACCAATATAAAAATTTAAAAGAACAAAATATCAGAAAAGAAAATTACACATTTTGTACTTTTCATCAAAGTTATGGATATGAAGAATTTATTGAAGGTATTAAGCCAATTTTTGATGATAACGAAACTAATGATTTACAATACACTATTGAAAAAGGTATTTTTTATGAAGCATGCCAAAAAGCGATAAATTTAACAGGCTATGTTGGAACTTTAAAAGAATTTTGTAAGCTTAGTAAAAATGAGAGAAAAGCGTATTTCGAAAATTCTGATGCAAAATATGCAATATTAATTGATGAAATCAATCGAGGCAATATCTCGAAAATCTTTGGAGAACTTATCACATTAATAGAGGATACAAAAAGACTAGGTGCAAATGATGAACTTATATTGGAATTACCATATTCAAAAGAAAAATTTGGTGTAACCTCAAATCTCTACATTATTGGCACAATGAACACAGCAGATAGAAGTATCGCTTTGATGGATACGGCACTCAGACGAAGGTTTGATTTTACGGAGATGATGCCTGAGCCTGATTTGTTAAAAGATATCAAAGTTGGTAACATAGACATCAAATCACTCCTTGAAACTATCAATAAACGCATAGAATATCTTTATGATAGAGACCATACCATCGGTCATGCTTATTTTATGAGTTTGAGAGAAAATGCGACTTTAGAAGAGCTAGATACTATCTTTAGAAATAAAATCATTCCACTTTTACAAGAGTATTTTTACGATGACTGGGAAAAAATATTGATGGTTTTGGGTTGTGGATTTATCGAAAGAAAAGAGATAAGCTCAGATATCTTTGATGAAGAAATTATCAAAGAGAGTGAGTACATTGAAAATGAAAAGTTTGTCTATGCGATAAAAGAAGTGTTTGATTTTAGTAAGTTTGAAAAATGATATTAAAAGAGTACGAATTTCTTCAATGTAAAAGTGAGGGCAAAGAACACTATGTGAAGCCTGAAACTTTTAGTGCCATTGAAAAATTTGTATTGGACAATGAAAAAACAGCGCAATACCTAAAACTCACCAGTAAAAGACCTTATGGCAAGGTGCTTCAAGCTCAAAACTATGTGGGTGTTATCCAAACCAAAGATGGCATGACTATCGAGATATTGCCTAAAATAAGTCATAGTGATAATAAAGAATCTAAAAATATTCTTATCAAAATGCTGAAAACTCTTAAAGATTCACCTTTTAAACACTTCAATATGGCGCATCTTCAAAGTTCAAAAATGCCCCTTTTAGAGATATTTATCACAATGTTTTTAGAAGAAGTTGCCAAACTTGTACAAAAAGGCATCAAATGTGACTACATCACCAAAGAAGAAAATCTCAAATTTTTAAAAGGCAAACTCAAAGTTGGTGAGCAAATCAAACAAAACACCATCCACAAAGAGCGTTTTTTTGTTGAGTTTCAAGAATTTTTAAGCGATAGAGTAGAAAATAGACTCATCAAAACCACCCTCCAATATCTCTATAAAAAATCAAAACTAAGCTCCAATCAACAGCGCATCAGGGAGTTTTTATTTGTCTTTGACGAGATAACACCGTGCACGGATATCAAAAATGACTTTTTACATGTAAAGCCAAATCGCCAAATTAAGAACTACGAACAAGTGCTTTTATGGTGTAAAACCTTTTTGTTAGAAAACTCTTATAGTCCCTATAAAGGCAACGATATCGCCTTTGCTCTTTTGTTCGATATGAATCTTCTTTTTGAAAGTTATGTGGGGCATTGGTTGAAAAAGAATTGTAAAGAGTGGGATATCTCGCTGCAAGATAAAAAGCATCATTTAGCGTACGGTGTGCAGTGTCAAAAAGGAAAATTCCAACTTAAACCCGATATCGTCATGAGGAAAGAAAAAGAGATTGTTATCGCAGATACCAAGTGGAAAGTATTGAACGAAGAAAAGACACATCAAGGTGTTTCACAAGGCGATATGTACCAACTCTTTGCGTATGGTAAAAAGTACCATTGCACCGACTTGGCATGTGAAAAACTCTATCTTATATATCCAAAACCTATGGAAGAGGGGAGTTTGGAAGAAAAAGGATATTGTTTTGATAGCGCTCAAAACTTGAAGTTACATGTAGTGTTTTTTGATGTATTACATGCTGAATTATTTCAACTCAATAACTCTATCACTACACCACGAAGCTAAATGTTTATCATGGGTAATCAACAAAATTCCCACTCTGTCTAAAAACTGCATCAACAATTGCATTACATGTAAGCCTGTAATGTTATCAAGTGCAGAGGTTGGCTCATCTGCTAGGATAAGGTCTGGTTTCATGAGTAGGGCTCTTAAAATGGAGCATCTTTGAAGTTGTCCACCGCTCAGTTGGTGAGGTTTTTGGTTTAGTAGGGCTTTATCCAAATCCAAAGCTTCACAGATAGACTCATAACCATCCAATGAAGCGACATCTTCGATTTGGTTTAAAATGGTATAGGTTGGATGGAATGAAGTGTAGGGGTCTTGGAAGATTTGGGAGATTCTTAGTGCTTCTATTTTTCCACTTTTTGGTGTTAGATTTTGGGTGATGAGTTCAAAAAGTGTGCTTTTCCCACTGCCACTAGCCCCTAGAATGGCGACAACTTCTCCCACCTTTACATGTAAAGAAAAATCTTTATAGATAAGTGGGGAGTTCGGATAGCCAAAGCTGATATTTTCAACACTTAAAACCCTCATGCGCGCACTTGACCTTTGCCGTAAACTTTGAACTTGTAAGTGGTGAGGTCATTGATGCCCATAGGCCCTCTTGCGTGGAGTTTGTTGGTGCTGATGCCAACTTCTGCACCAAAGCCAAATTCTCCACCATCGGTAAAACGAGTACTTGCATTGATGTAAACACACGCGGCATCGACTTCATTTAAAAATCGCTCGCCAATCGTATGGTTTTCGGTGATGATGGACTCTGAATGTCCTGAGCCATATTTGGCAATATGTGCAATGGCTTCATCGACATTTTGAACTATCTTGATAGAAAGAGCGTTGCTTAAATGTTCAGTATGAAAATCCTCTTCACTGGCAAGTTCTACATGTAAAAGTTCTTGTGTTTTTTCGCACCCTTTTATCTGTGTATTTTGCGCATCGAATGCCTCTTTCATAACAGGCAAGAATATATCTGCTATCGACCAATGTACCAAAAGCGTTTCAAGCGAATTACACGCACTTGGTCTTTGGCATTTGGCGTTAATAGCTATGCCCAGTGCATTTTCAAGGTTGGCATCTTCATCAACGAAGATATGACAAACCCCTTTATCGTGCTTAACGACAGGAACAGTTGCGTTTTCACTCACAAAACGAATCAACGCTTCACCACCTCTTGGTATAATCAAATCTACAAATTTATCCATCTTGATAAGCTTTGCGATGCCTTCTCTGGTGTTGTCGGGTAGAAGAGAGATAATCTCTTTAGGCAAGCCATTTTCCATCAACACTTCTTGTAACAATGAAGCAATAATAGCATTACTAAAATTAGCTTCTTTGCCACCTTTTAAAACACATACATTGCCACTTTTAAAGCAAAGTGCCGCAGTATCACTCGTTACATTAGGGCGACTTTCATAAATGATGCCAATGACACCTATCGGAATGGTCACTTTTTCGATTTTAAGCCCACTTGGTACAACCCAGCCATCCAAAACTCGCCCAACTGGTTCTCTAAGTGCTGCTATCTCGCGGATAGCATTTGCCATATCTGCAATTCTTTTTTCATCAAGGAGAAGTCTATCGATGAGTGCTGAGCTTAGATTATTGGCTTTGGCATCATCCAAATCTTTTTGGTTTTCAGTGATAATTTTTTGACTATTTTTGAGTAGTGTATCAGCCATTTCTTTTAAGATTTTATCTTTATTTTTGGGTTCAAGTGAAGCGATAATTCGGCTAGCATTTTTCGCATTTTTTAGAAAATCTTGCACTTTTTTTCCTCTTTAAATAGACTTTAGCGTGATTTTATCACTTTTGTATTTAATATGTCATAAGTATGTTAAGGGTATAATAGAAGCAAAATATAACAACTATAAGGAATTATCCAATGCAACAGATGTACGATATGGTCATCATTGGTGGCGGACCTGGCGGAATTGGTGCTGCTGTTGAAGCAAAAGTACTAGGAATTAATAGTATTTTGATGATTGAAAAGGGTGATAACCATTCACAAACGATTCGTAAATTTTATAAAGATAACAAAAGAGTTGATAAGAATTATAAAGGTCAAGAGATTGAGCTTCATGGCAATGTTGATTTCACAGATGGTACCAAAGAAAGTACACTTAATTATTTTGATTCACTCCTTGACCACGATGAAATCGACACCGCCTTTAACTCAGAAGTTGAAAGTGTCACGAAGGTTGACAATGAATTTCAAATCGTTACGACCAAAGCAGGATATAGAGCTAAAAATGTGATTGTTGCCATTGGAACGATGGGTAAGCCGAACAAACCTGATTATATACTGCCTATTTCGCTTAAAGAACGCATCAATTTCAACCTTGATAAATGTTCACAAGGCGAAAAGCTGCTTCTTGTGGGGGGAGGAAATTCTGCTGTTGAATATGCCATAGAACTTTCTAAAACGAACAATGTCACGCTTAATTACCGCAAAGATACTTTTAGCAGACTCAACGACATCAATCTCAAACTTATCCACGAATACAATGGACAAGAAAAACTTCGCCTTCGCCTTGGTATGGACATTGTCTCTGTCGAAAATGAAAATGGCTTGGTAAAAGTCAATTTTACCGATGGCTATTACACCATTTACGATAGAGTTGTTTATGCGATAGGTGGCACAACACCTGTGGATTTCTTGAGAAAATGTGGCATTACCCTTGATGCTGAGGGCAAGCCAGAATTTGATGAAAATTTTGAAACCAAAATGCAAGGACTTTACCTTGCAGGTGATATCGCCGTCAAAAGTGGAGGTTCTATCGCTATAGCTTTGAACCATGCATATCACATCATTTCGCATATGCTAAAAAACAAAAAAAACTAAGGTTATAAATGTCAAATATTAGTCTTTTTTTCTCTCGGCTTCTCAATATTGTATTAGGTGTATTGGTTTTAGCTGGAGGCATTGTCTCCTATCGATATGGCAATTTTGGAGGTGTTTCATTTGATGAACTCACCACCAAATATATTAATAAACAAGATTTGAAGTTTTCAGACTTGCCACCTAGTTTACAAGAACAATACATCGATAAAGAAGCAACGATAGAACAAAGTAAAGATGGCTATTTGCTTGAAGATGAATACCTTGACGAAAAAGGAAATCCTATACCAGAATCAGAGATAACGGCTAAAGATTTACGAAAGATGGTCAAAAAACTCCAAAAAACACTGCTTTTTTTACAACACGACAACTTAGTCGTTTCCAATGAAAAAAATGAACTCTCTAAAAGACTTGAAGAGCAGCAAAGTGAAAAAGAAGAAGAAAAAAACAATATCCTCAATAAAAACCTAGAGAGAATCAACGAAGCCGAGCAACAACATTATAAAAACATCAGTGATTTGACGATGAAAATCAATGAATTACAAAAAGAAAATGTCATCATTGCACAACGAGCCAATCTTGAAGCCAATTCACTCAAATCGGAGATTGAAGGACTTAGAGCGAAAGCTGTTGAAGAGACTGAAAAGAAACGACAAGAGATACGAAGTGCACGAGAAGATGAGCAGAGCAAAATGGGGGATTATAAGGATAAAATCAAACTTTTAAATGACCAAATAGCGCTTTTAAACGACCAGATGAATGCCAACAATGAGACAGCAAAAAATGCTTTCAATCGAAAATTAGAAGAAATCACCAAACTCAAAGATGAAATAAATTTTGCGACGAAAGAAAAAAATGACATCTTGACCAAACATGGACAAACCATGGTTGAGTTAGAGCGCAAACAAAATGAAGAGATAGCCAAATACAACAAAACAATGGAATCACTCAAATCAGATACTGAAAAACTCATCGCTAAAAATAGACAAGATATGGCACTTAAAGAAGAAGAAAATCTTAAAAAAGTGGCTATTGGCGAAGAAAAAGTCAAAGCGCTTCAAACAGAACTCGCAAGCTCCAAAAAACATATCGATGCGCTTATGTTAGAAAATGAAAAAGATTTTAACAAATTTAGAACCTATCTTGAAGATGAGAAAAAACTCAACAAAGAACTTACCCTTGCCAATAAAAAGTTAGAAGAGGGTGCGCAAAGCAATGAAAAAAGCCTTAATAGTGTCATTGTAAAACTTAACGAAGAGATAGCCAAAAAAGAGTCACAAATCAAAGATTTAGGGCTTAAAATAACAGCTATGCAAAATGAAAAGCAAAACTTTGATGTTGAAGTGAAGAAAAAAATAGATGAAAATGACAAAATTCATAATAAAAATTACAAAATTTTTAATGAAAAAATAGCTTCATTCGACTCATCTAAACGAGAAATGCTTGAAAAGCTCGATAAACAATTAGGTGAATACAAAGAAGCAGCAAAAGAAAATTATGACAAAATGCAATTTCACGCTAACGAACTCACCCGAACAAATAACGACCTTAAAGTCAAGAATGATGCTAAAGAAAAAGAGATCCAAGAGTTAAAAACAACCTTGCTTGCACTCAAAACTGATGCAACTAAAAACAAAGAAAGCGAAGAAGCCAAACTTGCTCAAGTCAAAAGTGCTTTTGATGAATTAAGAATGGATGTCAAACAAAAAGATGCTGAATATCTCGCAAAAGTAACGCTTTTAGAAAATGAAGCTAGAGCGAAAGAAAATGCACTTGCCAATGCTAAAAAAGAAGAAACGCTCAAAATTGCCGCTTTGCAAAAAGAGATTAAAAATAAAGAAGTTGAAATACAAGTTTCAAAAGATGAACAAAGTCGCAAAGAAGAAGTGTTAAAATCCTTACATGTAAAAGAAAAACAAGCTGACGCTAATGTTACCAAAGCGATGAATAAACAAATTGAAGAGTTTAAAAATCAACTTGCCACTATCGAAAAAAATAGGGTAAGCGAGGATGCAAAGCTCGTGGGACTCAAAGATGAGCTTAAACGAAGAGACATTGAGTATCTTGATAATGTTAAAGCACTTCAAAAAGAGATAAAACAAAAAGAAGCACAAGTTCTTGCAATGAAAGAAGAGAGCAAAAAAATCGACCAAAGCAAACTCTCTCAAGAAGAAAAATCAACCAAACTCAAAGATGAATTTAAACAAAGAGAAATCAGCTACCTTGATACTATTAAAGCGCTAGAAAGCGATATAAAAGCCAAAGAATCACAACTGGGCTTGAGTAAAAAAGATGAGAGTTTGAAACTTTTAGCTTTAGAAAAAGAGTTCAAAACCAACAAAGAAGAGGCACATAAACAACTCGCTTCCAATGAGCAAACCATCAGAACACTCAATGAAAAAATCAAAGCTTTAGAAACAGTAACACCAAAAGTTGAGGCAAAAGTTGCTTCTACTACAAACAAAGAACCTAAGGGTCAAAAACTCATGGTGATAGATAAGATGACCTGTACAGATATGGGAACAGGTGTGAATGCGCTCTCCGATACATGTAAACAAAATGTTCAAGCATTTCTTTCCAAATATGATGATTCTTATCTCTTTGAAGTCGCACCTATCGTAGACAATGGTGGGTTTGCTTCACTTAAGCTCATCAAAAATAAAAAAGTAGGCGTCGAAGATACCGAGATAGATAGAATCTCAGGACTTGCGAACATCGGTTTAGGAAAAGCTAGGGCAAAAGCGGGTGGAGAGCTTATCGAAGCGAAGTTTGGAGAGAGTGCAAAAATTAGTTACGCGCTTTCAAATATTGAGCAAGACAAAGCACGGGGATTTCAGATAAGGGTATTGAAATAGATTATGATGTTGTTTCAGATGGAGCGTGGCTACCGATATAACAGTGATTCACTATTGCTTTATGACTTTATCAGCTCTTTTAACCCTAAAGGTCAATTGCTTGATGTGGGTTGTGGTTGTGGCATTTTAGGGCTATTGCTTAAGCGAGATTTTCCAGCGTTAGATTTGTGCCTACTTGATATTCAAGAACAAAATTGCACACTGACTCGTGCCAATGCACAAAAAAATGGGCTTACATGTAAAGCTATTAAATGTGGGGATTTTTTAGAAACATCGTTTGAGCAAAAGTTTGATTTTATCATTTCCAATCCTCCTTTTTATCATAAGGGAACGGTAAAAAGTGAAGTGCCTTCTTTATCACTCAGTCGACATAATTCAGCCCTTCCATTTGAAAAATTTGCCCAAAAAGTAACTAAAACATTGAAGAATAGAGGCTATTTTATCTTTTGCTATGATGCGAAGCAATTTGATGTCGTTGCACATGCATTGATGGAAAATGGTCTTAAAATAGAAGATGTTTTATTTGTTCATGTCAAAGAAGATAAAGAGGCTTCTTTGGTCTTGATTCGAGCACGAAAAAGCTCAAAATCACTGTGCAAAATTCATCCGCCTCTTTTTATGTATCAAAACGATATTATAGCGCCCAAAGTTCAAGCGATATATGACAAATCCAAAACAAAGAGTCTTGCGTGGAAAATATAGTTACATGTAAAGGTTTTTCTTACGCTTTTGACCAAAATGCGTGTCAAAGCTGTTCTGGTAAATGTTGTATTGGAGAGAGTGGTTATATATGGGTTGATGAAAAAGAGAGAGAGGCTATTGCTCAGTATTTAGGTATCACTCAAGAAGTTTTTATCAATGAGTATTTAGAAAAGATTCGCTATCGTTTCACGATTCAAGAGCGCCCTTACGAGGGAGGTCATGGTTGTGTGTTTTTTGATATGGAAAAAAGAAGTTGCTCTATTTATGAAGTGCGCCCAGTTCAGTGTCGAACTTTCCCATTTTGGGATTATTTTAAAGAAAAGATTGATGAGGTAGAAAAAGAATGTCCCGGTATTATTCGTTCTTAATTGTATTATTGTTTTTAACAGGATGTAGCACCAAAGAAATTATCTACACAGAGACTACGAAAAAAGTTTTTGAAGAAGAAGACAACCTTATCTTTCAAGCATTGCAGTATCAACAAAATGGTGATTATGCAGGTGCTAAAAAAACTTATCATATGCTTTATGAACAAAGCCAAAAGAAAGTTTATCTCTCTGAAGAGGCTGGCATTGCCTTTGTTTTAGGGGATAAAGATGCACTTGATCTTATCCAACTGGGTCTTAAAAAATATCCTGATGAGAAAAATTTTAGCCGATTATTTGTAGGGCAAATGGTGAAAGAAAAACGCTATCTTGAAGCAGAGAGAGAAATTTTAAAACTTATCGAAGCCGATAAAAGTGTCCAACATCTCAGCATTGCAGGCAATTTATACCTACAAATGAAGTCTTATGACTTGGCTTTAAAATATTTTGAAAGTGCTTATAAACAAGAACAAGCCGAAGATATTCTCATTAATATGGTGGAAGTACTCTATCGCTTTTTAGGAAGAAAAGACGATGCCATCGCTCATCTTGAAACTTACGCAAGTATTGAGGGATGTGGAAATAATGTTTGTTTTAAACTTCTCGAGATTTACGGACGAGATCGCAATGTTAAATGGCTTATCTCAACCTATAAAAAGCTCTACAAACGCCACCAAAATGAAGAATTTGCTAAAAAAATCGTAGAACTTTTG
>JAQWCT010000265.1 GCA_028705785.1 Sulfurospirillaceae bacterium
AAAAGTCAAAAATAACGGTATGCGCAATGGCTACTTGATGGCAATCGCTCCTACAAGTTCTATCTCTATTTTAGTCGGCACAACACAAACCATTGAGCCTGTTTACAAACGCAAATGGTTTGAAGAAAACCTCTCAGGCATGATTCCTGTTGTTGTACCAAATCTCAGTCCTGATACATGGAACTTCTATACTCCTGCTTATGAACTTGACCAACGAGTACTCATTAAAGCAGGTGCCATTCGCCAAAAATGGATAGACCAAGGACAAAGTCTTAATATCTTTATCACACTCGATAAGGCTAGTGGAAAATACCTCAATGACATTTACATGTTAGGCTGGAAACTGGGCATCAAATCTACCTATTATCTTCGTTCTCAATCGCCTGAAAACAAGCTCGAAGTAGCCGATAGAAGCATTGAGTGTGAGGGCTGTCAATAAGCTTTACATGTAAGGAATAAAATGAAAACGATAGGATTGATTGGTGGGATGAGTTGGGAGTCAACACTGAGCTATTACAAACTCTTAAACGAGGGCGTAAGACAAAGGCTTGGTGGACTTCATAGCGCAAAGCTCATCCTTCATTCCGTCGATTTCGCACCCATTGCTCGTTTACAAAATGAAGCGAAATGGGAAGAGGCTGGCATAATCCTTAACCAAGCAGCTTTGTCGTTAGAGCGAGCTGGGGCTGATTTTATATTGCTTTGCACCAATACCATGCATAAAGTTGCACCACAAATCATTCAAGATTGTCATATTCCTTTTGTTCATATCGCGGAAGCTACGGCTAAAGCACTACAAAAAAACCATTCAAAGAAAACTATTTTACTCGGCACGAAATTTACGATGCAAGAGTCTTTTTACAAAGATATCCTACAAGAACAAGGTATCAGTGTCGTTATTCCCAATGAAAAAGATATTTTTCTCATTAACCAAATTATTTTCGATGAACTCTGTTTTGGAACCATTAAAAGCAGTTCCAAAGAACTTTTTTTATCGATTATTAATGGGCTTAAAAATGACGATGAAACGATTGATTCTGTTATTTTAGGATGTACCGAAATTGGACTTTTACTTGACCCCAAATGCTCACAATTGCCACTTTATGATACAACGCTTTTACATGTAAAAGAGGCTTTAAATCTCGCTATTCCCCTTTAATCAAAAAAGAAGATTTATTCTCAAAGCGTGACATAATCGTTGCGCATTAATCATTAAGTTTATTTAAATTTTACTCTTACTATAATCAATTCTATTTTTTCATCTAGGATCATCATGCTAACCAAAGTACTCAAACGCGACGGAGTGACCGAAGAATTTTTGCCTTACAAGATAGAAGATGCTATTAAAAAAGCATTCAAAAGTGAAGGTGTCAATTATGATGAGAATATCTTCAAAGAGATTGTAAAACGCATCGAGAAAAAACGCGTAGCAGCTGTTGAAGATTTTCAAGATATGATTGAGCAAGAACTTTTCAAAGCGCGCTATTTTGATGTTATGCGCTCATTTATCCTCTATCGCCACACGCATAAAATGCAACGAGAACACATTGCTGGGCTTAATGATGATACAACTTATATCAACTCCACGCAAACCATCGAAGAGTACATCGGAAAAAGTGACTGGAGAATCAAAGCCAACTCTAATACAGGTTATTCCAATGCAGGCCTTGTTAACAATACAGCAGGCAAAGTTATCGCAAACTATTGGTTAGATAAAATCTATTCTAAAGAAGAGGGTTTAGCGCACCGTAATGGCGATTATCATATCCATGATTTGGATTGTTTGACGGCGTATTGTGCAGGATGGAGTCTCAGAGTTTTACTAGATGAAGGCTTTAATGGTGTAAGAGGCAGAGTTGAAAGCCGTCCACCACAGCATTTTAGAGAAGCATTAGGACAAATGGCAAACTTTTTGGGCATTTTACAAAGCGAATGGGCAGGCGCACAAGCATTTAGTTCCTTTGACACTTACCTAGCACCCTATGTTTTTAAAGATAAAATTTCTTTTAAAGAAATCAAAAAAGCGATACGAAGTTTTATTTACAACCTTAATGTCCCAGCGCGTTGGGGGCAGAGTCCATTTACTAACATTACGATTGACTGGACAGTGCCAAGTGATTTAGCATCACAAATCCCGACTTCAAGTCAAATTCACCTCTTTAGGGGCATTGATGATGAAGAATTGTTGGAAGAAGCCAAAAAGAGAGGGGTCACTTCTCTTGAAGCAATGACTTATAAACATTTCCAATCCGAGATGAATCTTATCAATAAAGCCTACTACGAAGTGATGACAGAGGGTGATAAAACAGGACAGCCCTTTACTTTTCCTATCCCTACTGTAAACATCACCGAAGATTTTGATTGGAATGGTGAAAATACCGATTTACTTTTTGAGAACACTGCCAAGATTGGGTCTTCTTATTTTCAAAACTTTATTGGCAGTCAGTATATTCGCAATGAAGAAGGAAAACTGGTTGAAAACCCTAAAGCCTATAAACCTGGACATGTGCGAAGTATGTGTTGTAGACTTCAACTTGACCTAAGAGAGCTTTTAAAGCGTGGTGGAGGACTTTTTGGAAGTGCTGAGATGACAGGAAGTATCGGTGTTGTAACGATCAATATGGCACGACTTGGTTATCTTTACAAGGGAAATAAAGCTAAATTAATAGAAGAATTTGAAAATTTAATGGAACTTGCTAAGTCAACTTTGGAGAAAAAACGCGTTTTTGTACAAGATATGTATAACCGTGGACTTTAGCCTTATACGGCAAGATATTTACCAGGATTTAACAGCCATTTTTCAACGATGGGCGTCAATG
>JAQWCT010000266.1 GCA_028705785.1 Sulfurospirillaceae bacterium
CAATCCACAAATGCCCCAAAAGGCGTCACATCCACCACTTCAAAGTAGCCAAACTCATCCGCCATCGCTTTAGGAAAAAAAGTAGAAGCGACGATGCGGTCTTCCGAATCAGTATAGACAAAAACGACGACCTCATCGCCATCTTTCATGGATTCGGTGATGTATTGGTTGGGCAAAAGGACTTCATCGCCATCAAGAGAGTTAAGATATGCTCCATGGTCGGTGCGTCTGGCGATAACAAGGCGATTGGGCTCGCCAATTTTGAGATATTCGTTCATTTTAACCCTTATTTTTTTTACATTTTTGGTGCATATCGCCTAGTTCTAAGTTCAATGCTTTGGTCGAGACAGCCACTTCTATCAAAGAGATAATCAACGATACACACATCGCAACAAGGCTGAGTCCAAATATTTTTTTACCAAGATCAAGATAGCCTAAGAACAAGCCAAACATCGAAAAAGTACACAAAAGAATTGACAAAACACCAAAAATCTGCATCCATTTGGTGAGTTCAACTCTGAGTTTAAGATTGTCTATTTGGGCAGTTTGCTCGCAGGATTCATGCTCTTTGGATTGATGATTTAAAAGACGAATCAATTGAGAAATAGCCAAAAAGCGATTGGTATAGGCTAAAAGCAACAATGAAACAGCAGGAAATAAAAGCGCTGGAGTTGAAATCTCAATTTCCATGAGTATCCTTACAAAAAAAGTTTCTCTATTCTATCCAATCTCGCCCTAACAACCCCTTTTTTTATGCTTCATTTTTGTATAATTTATCTAACTTTAAAGGGATGGTACACGACTGTATGCTTGAAAATATCGCCAAATTGCTCTGCAATAAAGAGAAATTACTCACAGAAACCTACTTTGACCTCCAACTCTTTTTTGAAGAAAAATATGGCAAAAACACCATCGTCTTTATGGAAATCGGCTCTTTTTTTGAAACCTATGAAGTGAACAACGAAACCCATCAAATCGGAAAAGCCAAAGAAGTGAGCGAACTGCTTAACATCCAACTCACGCGCAAAAACAAGTCCATTATCGAAAATTCACTCCAAAATCCTCTCTTAGCAGGCATCCCCTCTGTCTCCCTAGACCGTTACCTCAACCGCATTATCCAAACAAAAAAATACACGGTTGTTTTGGTGCGCCAAAAAGGTGAGCCTCCCCATGTCAAACGCTATATCTCCAACATCATCAGCCCTGGTACGAACTTTGACTATCTTATCGAGTCGAGTGAAAACTACCTTGTTTCTTTGTTGATTGATTGTAATCATCAGATTTATTCCGTGGGATATTGCGCGATTGATGTGAGTACGGGGAAGACCATCATCAACGAGGTGCATGGCACGAGAGAAGATAAAACTTATGCACTAGATGAGATTTTCAACCTTTTGCAGACTTATAAAACCAGTGAAATCGTCCTCACTTACAACACCGAAAATATCGATAAAGAATGGGTGCAAAGCTACCTTGAAATCACACCAAGTGTAGCACACAGCATCAACAAACAACGGCTCAAAATCGCCTATCAAAATGAACTTTTTGCGCGCATTTATGCTATTCGTTCCCTCCTTACACCTATCGAATATCTCGATATTGAGCGCTACCCATATGCGAGTGAGTCTTTGGCTATTTTATGCGACTTTATCATCGAACATGATGCCAACATTATCGAGAAGATGAACCGCCCTATTTTGCTCGGCAATAGTCGTTACATGTACATCGGGAACAATGCTTTAGAACAACTAGGCATCATCTCTAAAAATCCGATGGAGATGACTTTGCTCTCCCTTATCGACCACACATCAACTGCCATTGGAAAGCGACTTTTAAAAGAGCGATTGCTCAATCCTATCTGCGATATTAAAACCTTGAATGAGCGCTATGACCTGAGCGAACAGCTGTTGAGGGATTATAAAAAATTTGAGATAGCCTTAAAACAAGTGTATGATTTGGAGCGCATTTTACGACGCATTGCGCTAAAAAAACTTCATCCTGTGGAACTTGATTATCTGGGTACTTCGCTGGAGTCTATCTTAGATATTTTTCAAGAAGCACGGTTTAAAAAAATATCCACACCCAAAGATTTGTACGATGAAAGTGAAGCTCTTTTACAAATGCTTCAAAACACTTTTATCCTCGATACTTGCGCCAAGTTTCGCAAAGACCAAATCAACGAAAATATCTTTCAAAAAGGTATCTATCCCCAAATCGACAAGATGCAACAAACTAAAGCTGAACGCCTTGAAATTTTAGAACTCATCGTGCAAAAAATCAGTAGCTTTTTTGAAGACAACAACCGCTCTACCATCAGCATTGAGTGGCTAGACAGCGAAGGCTACTACTTCTCCATGAGCAAAAATCGCTTCGCCCTCATCGAAGATAAACTCATGGAAAGTTTTGTAAGCCTTAGAGACAAGCATCATTTTTTCAAAGACTTCACCTTTCGACATCTCAAAAATAGCGTCAAAATCACCGCGCCCATCATCGAAGAGATTTCCCAAGAAATCACCCATAGCAATGTACAGATGATAGCCCTTGTCAAACAACGCTACGATGAGATTTTAGAAACGATTGAGATGCATTATGCTTTGGTGTTAGAACATCTTATCGCTTTTGTAGGCACACTCGATGTTGCCATCAGCAATGCCAAATGCGCCACGCTCTACAACTACACAAGACCTGAACTCTTACCACTTGATACGACACAACGATTTGTTGAAGCCATCGCTCTTAGACATCCGCTTATCGAGTCCAGAGAAGAAAACGGCATCTATATCCCTAATGATATTTTCTTAGGTCATATCCCCTCTT
>JAQWCT010000267.1 GCA_028705785.1 Sulfurospirillaceae bacterium
CCTAGAATAGAACCTAGACAAAGGGTGCAGAGGAGTACGCTATGAGCATGTCAGTACGCATCTCAAACAACTCTTACATGTAGAAGATGTTTTGGTCGTCAATAACAATGCCTCAGCCGTTTTCCTTATCCTCAACACCTTTGCCAAGAAAAAAGAGGTCGTGGTCTCTCGTGGTGAACTCGTCGAAATCGGAGGCAGCTTTCGTATCCCTGAAGTGATGAAACAAAGTGGGGCAAACTTACATGAAGTGGGAGCGACCAATAAAACCAAATTGAGCGATTATACCGAGGCCATTAACGCTAAAACCGCAATGCTGATGAAAGTCCACCAATCCAACTTTGCCATCGAAGGGTTTAGCGAAGATGTTCCCTATGAAGCTATCGCCTCTTTAGCTAAAGAATCTAGCTTGATTGATTATTATGACTTAGGCAGTGGCTATCTGCCAAAACTGCCTTACAATCTTGGCAACCGAGAACACTCTTTGGAACAAATTTTAGCCTGTGAACCATCCCTCATTAGCTTCAGTGGTGACAAACTTTTTGGCTCTGTTCAAGCTGGTATCGTCGCTGGGCGCAAAGAGCTGATTGCCAAACTCAAAAAAAACCAACTTTTGCGTATGCTTCGGGTCGATAAAATTACACTCAGCATCCTAGAAGAGAGCATTAAAGCCTATTTGAAAGAAGAGTGGGACGCTCTGCCTACGCTGTGGATGCTTTTTCAAAGTGTCGAGGAATTAGAAAAAAGAGCTTTACATGTAAGGGAAAAAATCGGTGAAAAATACTGCGAAGTGATACACTCCGATACCTACATGGGAGGCGGAACTCTTCCCAATCGTAAATTTCCGACCATCGCTTTACATGTAAAGGGAAAAGCCACGGTGTTAGAGAAAAAATTTAGAAAAAATCACATCATCGGCAGAATTGAAAATGACCGATTTTTGCTGGATTTTAGAAGTATTTTACCCGAAGTCGAAGAAAAGCTAGTCACTATTATCAAAACCATAATGGAAGAAAAATGAATTACGCGATTATTGGAACGGCAGGTCATGTAGACCATGGAAAAACAGCGCTTATTGAAGCCTTAACAGGCTTTGTGGGAGATACTTTAGAAGAAGAAAAACGCCGAGGCATCACGATAAATCTAAGCTTTTCAAGTATGCAAAATGAAACAACCAATGTCGCTTTCATCGATGTTCCAGGGCATGAAAAACTGCTTAAAAATATGATTGCAGGCGCTTTTGGCTTTGATGGGAGTTTGGTCGTTGTCGATGCCAATGAGGGCATTATGCCCCAAACCAAAGAGCATTTGGAGATTTTAAATCTCTTACATGTAAGCAATATCATCGTCGCTTTGACTAAAAAAGATTTGGCAACGCCTGAGGTAATAGAACAGCGAAAATACGAAATTACAGAGCATTTTAAAAGCCTTAGTAACCTCAAACTGGTACATATCATTCCTGTGAGTATTTACGATACAGCTTCCATTGAAACCCTTAAAAATGCTCTTTTTGCTTTACCTATCGTGGAGAAAAAAAGTAATGGACTCTTTCGTTACTATGTGGATCGTTCATTCTCCATTGCAGGAGCAGGAACTGTCGTGACAGGAACGGTTTTAGATGGAAGCATCAAAGTGGGAGAGAAGATTTTCGCACCCGAGAGTGAAAAAGAGTTTATCGTGCGAAACCTCCAAGTCCACGACCAAGATGTACCCTTTGCGCTCTCGTCTCAACGCACCGCCATCAATCTCCAAAGTGCCTCAAAAACGCTTTTTGAAAAAGGTGTATTGTTGTGCAAAAAAGGCTTTATCCGTGGATTTGATTGCGCGGATGTGTGGGTGGAAAGTATCGGTGGACACGCCCTTAAACACAATGCCAAAGTCAATCTTTTTGTAGGAACTAAACAGATTGAAGCACGAATTTTATTTTACGAGAGCGAGAGTGAACTCAAGCAAGGTTTTGCCAAACTTCAGTTTAACCAAAAACTCTTTTTAGTCCATGGTGAGCCTTTTATCCTCTGTGCCAGTGGGCGAACGATTGGTGGCGGTCATGTCCTCAACCCTATCAATGACCCAATGAAAAAAAAGGTGAAATTGGAGCTTTTAAAAGCCTTACATGTAAAGGATTTTAAAACCGCTTTTACGATTTTAGTGGAGATGCATAAACGAGGCTTTGGGATTATCTCCTCCAACCAACGCTTTGGACTTAACCACGATGAAGCCCTCTCAATTGCAAAAGAGATAGAGGGCATTTTTGTGGATGAAAAAGGTTTGGTGCTTTATCCTCTTTCTACACAAAATGAACTTTTTTCCATCATCCAAGCCATCTATCAAAAGAATTCATACGCTCTACTTTCAGCCAATTCACTCTCTTTAAAACTTAAATGGGCGAGCACATCTTTTATCGAAAATGTGTTACAATCTTTGTGTGAAAAAGAGATACTTGCTTTCCAAAATGGTGTCTATAAAAATGCCAATATTGATATATCTAATATCGAAAATATGGTCGAAGAGCGCATTTACGATATTTTGCTCAAGTCTGAATTTACACCTGATGCCCCCTATAATATTTACGATGACCTCGATATTGACCGAAAAATGGGTGATGATGCCCTCAAAAGCCTCACTCGAGCCCGAAAAGTGGTGAGGCTAGAGCACAATATCTTTGTAAGCGCAACAGCCTTAAGTGAAATTATGGCAAAAATGAGAGAACTTATGCGCAATGAAAATGGCATAGACATTAAATCGTTTAAAGAACATTTTGATTTTAGTCGTAAATACTTAGTCGCTTACCTCGATTATCTTGACCAGTT
>JAQWCT010000268.1 GCA_028705785.1 Sulfurospirillaceae bacterium
CTGCTTTAATGCCCAGTTTATTTTCGACATGCTTTGCCATCTCTTTGGAACCTCTAAGCATACAAGAGAGTGTTTTGCACAGTTGTATATGGTACTTTCCGATAGGTTTGAGATTGAACATCGTGTAAAAAGAGGCAACTGCGTAAACATCCATAGGGGAGCATTCCAATTTTTGGGCAAGATAGCGCATTGCCTCAGGTGAAATCCATCCTTCTTGATATTGTATCATCCATAATGAAGGCAACATAAGTGAACTTTTTTCGGGATAGCGTTCAAGAAGGGCTAAAAATTTGGTTTCGTTTTCGGGATTAAAAGTAAAAGCACTCATCGGTCTAACTCTCCAGCGATAATATTGAGACTACCAAGGCTTAATACCGCATCCGAAATCATACCGCCCTCAATGATATGAGGGAGTGCTGCCATAGCATAAAAACAAGGAGGTCTTACTTTGATTTTATAAGGTGTTCCTGAGCCATCGCTGATGATGAAAAAGCCTAACTCTCCATTGCCTGCTTCGATGGCGCGGTAGTATTCGCTAGGTGGAACTTTGACACCCTCGTAAATGAGTTTAAACTGGTTCATTAAGCCCTCTATGTTGGAGTAAACCTCTTTTTTAGGAGGCAAAGAGATAGCTCTATCTTCAACACAAATTGCACCATTTGGTAAGCGTTTCATTGCTTGATGGATGATGCGGATACTTTGGCGAATTTCCTCAAAGCGTACCATCATCCTATCGTATACATCGCCTACACTTCCTACTGCCACATCAAAATCAAATGTTTCATAATGATAATAAGGCTCTGTAACACGAAGGTCATAAGGCACACCACACGCTCTTAAATTTGGGCCACTCAGACCTCGATTAATCGCTTCTTCTTTGGTAATGACGCCGACATTTTGCGTTCTATCTAAAAAAATACGGTTATGTCCGATAAGTTTAAGTGTATCGCCCATCCCTGCTTCAATCTCTTTGATACATACTGCCAAGTCATCTTCAAAACCATCATAAAGGTCATGACTCATGCCACCGATGCGCATATAGGAGTTGGTAAGTCTTGCCCCTGTAAGTTTGGAGAGCAGATGGTAAACGGCTTCTCTAGGGTTATAAAGATACCAATAATTAGTCAGTCCTCCCATATCGACTAAAATAGCTGCCAAGCAGACCAAATGGTCGATAACGCGAGAAAGTTCACCGATAATTACTCGGATAAATTGAGCGCGCTGGGGCAAATCAACACCTAAAATTCCCTCAACGCTGTGTGCAAAGGCGATGTTATTTAAAATAGCCGAGCAGTAGTTGAGCCTATCGGTATAGGGAATGATTTGGTTGTAGGTATGATTTTCGCAAGACTTCTCAAATCCGCGGTGCAAGTAGCCTATCTCACTTACGGCACAGACGATATTTTCACCGTTTAATGCGACAAAATTACGAATCGTTCCATGACTCGCAGGGTGAGCAGGACCAAGGTTGAGAAACATCAACTCTTCATTGTTCTCATAACCTTTTTTCTTCAGTCGTGGTGTCATCTCATCCATCAAATCATCTGTTTTATGACACAGCTGTCCTTTGGTAATGGGATAGTCTTTTCGCAAAGGGTGACCGATAAATTCTTTATGATTTAAAACGCGTTTGAGGTTGGGGTGGTTTTTGAAACTAATGCCATACTGATCCCAAATCTCCCGTTCAGCCCAATTTGCCCCTTTAAATAAAGAGGTAACACTCTCAATTGCCAGTGAGCTATCTATAAAAGTTTTAAGGGTAAGAAGATTTTTAAAATGGCTATCGCGCAATAGATAAACAAGGGCAAATCGTTCTGTTTTTTTTTCTTTGGCGTGAAGATAATCTATAGCAGTAATATCAACCAAAAAGTGGTAACCATCGTCATTTTTGATGACATGTAAAGCTTTTAAAATAAGTTCTTTATCGATAACAATAGCACCATACGCATCAATGCTATAAGCATCTTGAAAGATTTTTTTAAAGTGGCTAGGCATCAAGCACCCCTTTAAAATTGCGCTTAGTTCTATCTACGGCGATGCGTTCTTTTTCATGTTGGAGTTTTTGGATTTGCATCAGGGCATCTAAAAAGGCTTCAGGGCGAGGAGGGCAACCAGCGACATAAACATCTACAGGAATGATAGTATCAATGCCTTGAACAGTGGTGTAGTTATCGTAAAATCCGCCACTACACGCACAAGCCCCTGCACTAATGACCCATTTAGGTTCAGTCATTTGGTCATAAATCTTTTTTAAGATGGGCGCTTGTTTGTAACTAATTGTTCCTGCAATAATCATGAGGTCGGCTTGTCTAGGGGAAAATCTCACAACTTCTGCGCCAAAACGGGCAATGTCATATTGGCTACTTGCCACACTCATAAACTCTATCGCGCAACATGCCGTGCCAAAGACATAAGGCCACATGGAAGATTCTCTTGCCCAATTAATGGCACTGTCTAGTTTGGTGGTGATAACGCTATCCCCAAAAATTGCTTCTGCGCCTACTGCCATTTTAATGCCTTAATACGATAGATATAAACAAGTCCAAAAAGTAAAAGTGTTACAAAAGTAAACATCTCAAAAAGTCCAAAGTAGCCAAGTTCCCTCACATTAACCGCCCATGGAAACATAAAAACAATTTCCACATCGAAAAGAACAAATAAAATAGCCACGAGATAAAATTTAGCATTAAAGCGACTCTCAGAATTACCAATAGGTACGCTCACACCACTTTCATAAGCACAATTTTTAGA